>CAISTO010000439.1 GCA_903888395.1 uncultured Bacteroidota bacterium
CCAAATAACGAAATGGCTTTACTTTTTGGTAAGGAACAATATGGCCGAAGAGGAATAAGCGTAAATATTTGGGTGGTAAAAACCAGCAATGTTTTTGCATCGGATTACGATGATGCCGATATTTTTGAAACAGTTCCAGACAAGCAATACCGTGAAGCAGGTGGCTATAAAGTAATGGAAATGATTAATAAATATAAGAAGGAAAACAAAGGATTATAAGATTAGAAATTTTCAAATTTTGTAATTTTCAAATTAACAATACAAAAAACATGAACGTAACAGCAATCAAAGAATTATTATATAAAATGGCTGATGATTTATTAATCATTGGTCATAGAAACAGTGAATGGACGGGTTTAGGTCCAATTTTGGAAGAGGATATTGCCTTTTCATCCATGGCGCAAGACAAGATAGGACAAGCAGGTGCATTGTTTGAAATTTTACACGAATTAGGCGAGGGTGATCCTGATACTGTAGCATTTATGCGCGATGCCAACAAAATGCATTGCTCTCAATTTGTAGAATTACCAAATGGCGAATACGACTTTTCTATCATGCGTCATTTTCTATTTGACCATGCCGACCAATTGCGATTTGAAATGCTTGCCAATTCTAGCTTTGAGCCATTGGCTCAAGTAGCAAAAAAAATAAAAGGTGAATTAAAATACCATGTTTTTCATGCCAATACTTGGTTGGTAAAATTAGGTAATGGATCGGAAGAAAGTAAAGCCAGAATGCAAACTGCATTGAACGAAAGTTGGAATTACGCTCTAGGAATGTTTGAAGCAGGTGATTTTGAAAAAGAGTTGCAAAGCGAAAATATTTTTGAAGGTGAAGAAGCTTTGAAAACTCGTTGGATGGCAAACATTACGCCTTTTATAGAAAAAGCAAATTTGAAAATTCCTGATACTAAATCTTGGGAACCAATATTAGGTGGACGAAAAGGTTACCATACCGAATATTTACAACAATTAGTAGAAGAAATGGGTGAAGTATTTCGCCTAGATCCAACTGCGCAGTGGTAAGCTAAAGCAATTACAAAGATTGGAAAAATTACAAGGTTACAAAGTTGGGAAGATTGAGAGTTAATTGATTTTTTTATCTTTTTACAATCTTTACTTCTAAAAGATTTTTTTAATTTTCTATGAAATATGAACGATCTGTGGCAAACTAACCTTGTAATCTTTCTCCCGATTAATTGGGATTTTAATTTTTAAATAAAAAACATGATTACCGAAAAAGAAATATGGACTGCGCTCGAAGTAGTTAAAGACCCTGAAATACCAACTTTAAGTATGGTGGACATGGGTATAATTACCAAAGTAGAAGTTCGTGGTGAAAGCAATGTATACGTAGAAATGACTCCAACTTTTACTGGCTGCCCTGCACTAAAAATGATGGAAAACATGGTGGCCGACAGATTGAAAGAAATAGGCATTGAAACCATAGAAGTAAAAACCACTTTTGATACACCTTGGAACAGCAATAAACTAACAGAACGAGGTTTGTTATGTTTGAAAAAACATGGACTTGCTCCTCCTCCAAAACATGAAGGGGAAATTACCATGGAGCTTTTAGAACATTGTATTTGCCCGCATTGCGGTAGCATAAACACAGAAATGAAAACTCCATTTGGTCCTACTTTATGCCGCAGTATGCATTACTGCCACGATTGTTTGCAAGCTTTTGAACAGTTTAAACCGGTGGTTTAATAAACTAAGAGACCTGACAGGTTTTTAAAACCTGTCAGGTCTTTTTATTTTTATAATTACTACAATCCTAAAATTTTCCTATTTTCGTTTTTACATATATGCGTTTATACGAACAAAAAAAATGGTGGAAGCGTGCACTGGCAATCATTGCACTTTGTATAGGAATTTTTTCAATTTGGTACACCACTAAATTAGTAAAACAGCTTTCTATTGAAGAAGAAAAAAAGATAAAATTATGGGCCAATGCTACGCAATCAATGGCAAAGGCAGAAGGCAATATTGATTTTATGTTGGATATAGTTACTGGAAACGAAACCATTCCAATTATTCTTACGGATGGAAATAACAACATCATTAGTTACAGAAATCTTGATTCCATTCAAGCAAAAGATACCGCTTTTTTAAACGACCAATTATTGGAAATGAAAAGCGAACATGAACCCATCAAAATAGTTTATGATGCCGAAAATGATTTTTACAATTTACTTTACTATAAAAACTCTATTGTTCTTACCCAATTAAAGGCTTATCCTGCTATTCAATTAGCATTAATTGGCTTCTTTGCCATTATGAGTTATTTGGCGCTAAGCAGCAGCCGCAGAGCTGAGCAAAACCAAGTTTGGGTGGGAATGAGCAAAGAAACAGCGCATCAATTAGGAACTCCTATTTCCTCATTAAATGAATGGATAAATTTGTTAAGAGAAACTCCAAAAGAAGAGCAAGGATATTTACTAGATGAACTTCAAAACGATACCAAAAGATTGGAGTTAATTACCGAACGATTCAGCAAAATAGGTTCTGAGCCTATTTTAAAAGAAGAAAACATGGATTTGGTGGTTGAAAAATCAATGCAATACATGAAAACGCGTGTTTCTAGTTTGGTAAATATTCATATAAACATTGCCAAGCCTGGTAATTGGGCTAAAATAAATGTACCGTTATTTGATTGGGTATTGGAAAATTTAAGTAAAAATGCCATAGATGCCATGAACGGAAAAGGCGAGTTGAATATTAATATTAGCCACGATGCTAAGTTTGTATATATTGACATTCACGATACAGGAAAAGGCATTCCAAAATCAAAATTCAATACAGTTTTCAAACCAGGATTTACCACCAAAAAACGTGGATGGGGACTCGGATTATCGCTGGTAAAACGAATAGTAGAAGGTTACCATAAAGGTAAAATATTTGTTAGAAACAGCGAAGCCGGAAAAGGAACTACCTTTAGAATTATGCTACATGTAGCATAAAAAAAGCACCACTGAAACAGTGATGCTTTTAATTCTCAAACAAATATTTAAAAAGCGGTTTTGAGCCGCTTTTTATGTTTTTATTATTCTTATTTTATAATTACTAAACGTGTTGTTTTGCTTAACTCCGTTGTGCTTACTTTCACAAAGTAAATTCCTTGCGTAATATCAGCAGTGTTTAATGAAATTTCGTTCATTCCGGCACCAAATCTCATGGAGTTTGTAGCTCTAATTGTTTTACCAGTAATGTCTATTAAATCAATTTGAACATCGTTAGCATTTAACAAATCGAATGAAACTGTTACGTTTTCATTAGCAGGATTTGGATAAACAGCTATTTGATTCATTGCTATATTTACTTCTATAATATCAGTAGCAGTTACAGTTACAGTTTTAGTAATTGTATCAGCTAAAAATGCATTGCTTGCAATTAAACGAACGGTGTAAGTTCCACTAGCAGCATAAGTGAATACTGGGTTTTTAGCCGATGAAGTATCAGCGGTAGAAGTAGTAACTCCAAAATCCCAAGCATAAGTAGTAGCAGCACCTTTTTCATCGGTTGTGTTTGTAAAAGTAAACTCACGTGAACCAGCAGCAGTACCTTGAACATAAGTAAAGTTTGCAGCAGGTTTATCAGATACTGAAACCACTACAGTTTTATTTAAAAATGATGAATCAAAAGCATTGGTAGCAGTTAATTTAACGATAAAACTTCCGTTTGTTGTAAATGTAAATGAAGGATTAGCTTGTGTCGATGAACCTAAACCACCAAAATCCCAACTGTAAGTAGTATTAATTCCTCTTGTGTTTGTTAAATTAGTAAAGTTATAAACTTTAGAATTTGGAACAGCAGGAGCAAAAGTAAAATCAACTAAAGGTGATGAATTAAATGGTGTTTTACCTGTTGTAAAGTTTGAACCAGCATTAGCAACTGAAGCACTTGTAGGAGCATAGTTAGGGTTTGTATATAAATTTGGTCTTACTAAATTTACTTCATTTGAAGTATTAAAAGTATCAGTTCCATTAGCTACAACCCATGCAGCAACTTGTGTACTTGTAGTTAAAGCCAAGGTATCAGAAGTTGAAGCTAATCTTCCAGCCCAACCTTGAGGAATACCTGCAACAATATTATTTTTATAAACAGCAACTCCACTTTGGAAAGCAGCATTTGTTCTTCTTGAATCAATAATTAAACCAGCTACAGGAAAACCTGTAAATATAGAATTTACGATAGTTAAAGCAGAGTTTCTGCGAATATGCGCACCACGACCAAAATTTGCATTTGGTGTAACCGTTTGACCATTATAATAAGGACCAACCATTGTTACATTTGAGAATATGGCAGCTGTTCTTGGAGAATTAGTAGAACCACTTGCATCGTTATCACTTTCAAAACCATTAGAACCACTTTGATCTGCATTTTGAGGAATACGTGCTCCAATAGCAAACTGAACTTGACCTCTAAATCCATTATCAGAATCAAAATCATCGTCAATACCAGCAAAAGCTATTAAATGTTTAGCATTTACAGTTCCACCAAACCATTCGTATGAATCATCGCCTGAGTATGAAACTTGAACATGATCAACTAAAGTTTTGCGTCCAACTGAATAAAAAGTAATTCCATTAATTTCAGAGTTAGAAGCAGTAGATAAAGGAATACCAGCAAATTCAACACGAACAAAAGTTAAAACTCCTGAACTATCTTCATCATCAGTACCACCATGACGGCCATCAACTAAGCCACTACCTATAACAGGTTTTGCTATTCCACCTTCGGCAGCAGCAGTATCACCTTGTGGTAAATTATGAATTGCTTTTCCTGTGAATACTAATCCACCCCAATTTCCAGGAGCTCTTAATCCAGCACCATTGTTTGAAGTAAATACAATTGGCTCAGCCAAAGTACCACGAGCGTTTAATTTTGCTCCACGAGCTATAATTAAAGTACCTTTTCCAGTTCCTCTAATCACCGTTCCAGCTTCAATAGTTAATGTAGCATTGTTGGTTACATAAACATAACCGTCGTTTAATAAATAAACATTGTTTTTAGTCCATGTTGTATTAGTTGTAATGTCGCCTGCAGGAATTGATACAGTTGTGGCAGGGTAAACGGTATTATTAGGATCAAAATTAGACCAACCTTTTGTCCAATCTTTAGTTGTATCAGCACTTAAAGCACCTCGGTAATTAGTGTATTCAAAAAAGTTGTTTTGTGGAACGGTAACGGTAACACCTACAATTTTTGAAATAGAAATACTGTCGTATTGGTTTTTAGCTTTTAAAGTAACAGTGTAAAAACCATTAGCAGGAAAAGTAAAAGTAGCACTTGTTAAAGTTGAAGTATCTGTTGAAGATGAAGTAACACCAAAATCCCATGAATATGAAGTAGCATAACCTTTAGTATTTGTTGTGTTGTTAAATATAAAATCTCTAGAGGCTGCATTTACTTGCGCAAATGTAAAATCAGCAGTAGGCTTTAAATTAACATTTACTAACACTGTTTTAGAAAATACAGTAGAATCAAAATTATTTTTAGCTTTTAAAGTAACAGTATAACTGCCATTTCCTGGAAAAGTGAATTGTGGATTTATTGCACTTGATGTATCGCTTGTACTTGAACTAACACCAAAATCCCAAGAATAATTAGTAGCGTAACCTAAAGTAGTTGTTAAATTATTAAAGGTATAAGCCAATCCTGAATTAGTAGTTGTAAAATCAACGATAGGTTTTGCATTTGCATCATAAGGAGTTTTGCCAGTGTTAAAGTTAGCACCCATTTTAGCAACTGAATTGCTCATTGGAGCAAAATTAGGATTTGTATATAAAAACGGTCTAACTAAATTAGTTTCGTTTGATGTGTTAAAAGTATCAGTTCCATTAGCTACAACCCAAGCAGCAACTTGAGTACTTGTAGTTAAAGCCAAAGTATCAGAAGTTGAAGCTAACCTACCAGCATATCCTAATGGAATACCAGCAATTACATTGTTTTTGAATACAGCAGTTCCATTTTGAAAACCTACATTGGTTTTTCTAGAATCTATGATTAAACCAGCAACCGGATAGCCTTGAAAAATTGAATTTACAATTGATAAAGCTGAGTTTCTACGAATATGTGCACCACGCCCAAAATTTGTATTAGGCGTAACAGATTGACCTGTAAAATATGGTCCAACCATTGTAATATTTGAAAAAACGGCAGATGTACGAGGTAAATTTGAAGAACCACTGGCATCGTTATCGCTTTCAAAACCATTAGAACCACTTTGATCTGCATTTTGAGGAATTCGTAATCCAATTCCAAATTGAACCAATCCTTTGTAACCATTATCAGAGTCAAAATCGTCATCAATACCAGCATAAGCTATTAAGTGTTTACAATTTACAGCACCACCAAACCATTCGTATGAGTCATCACCTGAGAATGAAACTTGAACGTTATCTACTAAAGTTTTACGTCCAACTGAATAAAAAGTAATACCATTAATTTCAGAGTTTGAAGCAGTAGATAAAGGAATACCCGCAAACTCAACACGCACATAAGTTAAAACTCCTGAACTATCATTATCATCTGAACCACCATGACGGCCATCAATTAAACCACCACCTACAACAGGCTTTGCTATTCCACCTTCGGCAGCAGCAGTATCACCTTGCGGTAAATTATGAATTCCTTTACCTGTGAATACTAAACCACCCCAATTTCCTGGAGCTCTAAAACCAGCGGCATTATTTGAAGTAAATACAATTGGCTCTGCCAAAGTACCACGAGCATTTAATTTTGCACCTCTACAAATAATTAAAGTACCTTTTCCTGTTCCTCTAATCACTGTTCCTGCTTCAATAGTTAAAGTAGCATTATTTGTTACATAAACATAACCATCATTTAATAAATAAACATTACTCTTAGTCCAAGTAGTGTTACTTGTAATATCTCCTGCGTTAACTGTAACAGTTGTTGAAGGGTAAACAGTGTTGTTCGGATCCCAATTGGCCCATCCTTTAGTCCAATCTTTAGTGGTATCGGAATCAATTGCTCCTCTGTAATTAGTAGGAGTAAAAAAGTTGCTTTGTGAAAATGCTACTAGCGTAAACATTGTCAAAAAAATAGATGTAATTAATTTTTTCATTTTTCTTATTTGTTTGTTTTAAGATGTTACAAAGGAACTTATGCATTGTTATCAAATATTAAACTCAATGTTATGTTAAAGTGAACTTCGTGTTTTTTTATTGTTACCAAAACATCATGCTATCTAATTTCTAATAACAAAAAAAGTGTCTTGAAAACTTCAAGACACTTTTTTAAAAAGAATAATATTTTAGTTTTTTAAAATTTATAACTCAAATTGATTGAGTAAGATGAACCCACTTTAAAGTTCCAAATTTCATTGTCTTTTCCTGAATTAAAAGATTGATCAGTTCTTCCTTCTCCATTATTTTGATAAAAAATGATGTTTTGAGCTAATAAATCTCTAATACCAAATCTAACATCTAACTTTTTGTAAAATGTTTTATTGATTTGTAAATCAATAACAGAACGTGGTTTTTCCCAATAGCTTGCATATTCTGAATTACCAACGTTTGTTATACGTTCCCCAACTCTGTTAAATGATAAGGAAACACCATACTCCTTTTTAGTATTTGAATATTGTAAACTTGCATTAATTATATAAGGTGATTGGCCTTGAAGTGGTCTAATAGAATCAGATGTTGCCAAAACTTTTGATACATCTACTTGAGATTTAATATAAGCTAAATTACCAATAAAATTCAATCCTTCTAAGAATTGATTTTTAACTTTAAATAATTGTCCAAAATTTAGTTTATAATCTATTTCTAAACCATAGCTGAAAGCAGATTCTACATTTGAATATCCCATAGTTTTTGGGCTTCCACCTTGTGTTAACGACTTTTCTATTGGGTTTTCAAATTGTTTATAAAATAATGAGGCTGAAACTAATTGAGCGGGTGTAGGATAAAATTCGTATCGTAAATCATAATTATGAATTCTTGTTCTTTTTAGTTTTGAATCGCCTTCTACTAATAAATTATCATTGAAATCAAAGAAAGTAAATGGAGCTAATTCTCTGAACTCAGGTCGTGAAACTGTTTGCGAATATGAAGCTCTTAGGTTTGTTTTTGTATTTAATATATAAACTAGATTTATAGAAGGCAAAAAATCAACTACTGTAGTATCTAAATTATATTTATCAATACTTCCAGTTCTGAAAGTACTCAACTTTTGATTATATGATTCTGCTCTAACACCCCAAACAGCCCTGAGTTTATTTGTAATTTTACTATCAAATCTTAAATAAGCAGCATACAAATTACTAGATGCTGTGTATGCATCAGTAGCTTTAGTTAACTCTTTTAACACAAAACCTTCAGAACTTATATTTTTGTTTGCAAATATTTGATCAATTGGTAAAGTATTCAAATCAGGAGTTTTTCCTGGAGCGTATGAATAACCTAACTGACGAGCTTTAAAATCTCTATCTCTATATTGAGCATAACCCCCAAATTTAATTTCGTTTTTGAATTTTTTAATATTCAATGGTCTTGAAATATCTACACCAGCGTTATATATTTTATCGTTTTGAGTTGAAAAAAATCTTCCAGCAATTTCAGCTTGAGGGTTAGGACCCAAAGGAATTTGAAAAACTGCAGTTTCATCTCCTGTATTTTTTTGATATCTCACTCTTCTAAAATCAGGTGTTTCCCTGTTTAATCCACTGTAACCTAAAGTCCAATTAATTTTAGATTTCATTCTTTTTGCAAAATGTTCACCACTTACTTGATGGCTATTTAATAAGTTTTGAGTGTACCACATTGCTGTAGATTTCTGAGTCAATCCATTAATCAAATCGTTACCAGTTCTAACCACAGTTTGATCATTAGAATTGATGTTTAACAAGTTTTTGAATGAAATTTTATTGCTTTTATTTTTCAAGCTTATATTCCATAAAAATCCGTTTAAAGTATTGATTGTATTTTGCTCATCTAAATAATTAAATTCAGTGTTATTTGCTGCGTCATAATCTTTTCTAGTAATTTGTTGGGTAGTTGGAGTATTTTGCATCGACATAGAAAATACACTTCCTAATTCCGAAGTTTTTAGCTTCTTTAAATGACCCATGCTAAACTGAAAACTATAAGCAGGACGCATAGAAGCATTTTCATTTACTTTAAAGTTATTGTTAAATGGTTTTGCCACTGAAACTAAACGATCCACATCGTCTTTGGTTTGAATGTTATTTTGTAAGCTCTGCATGGTTTTATTATCAGGAAAACTACCAGGTAATTTTCTTGTGCCATCATCTATTCCTAAAAAATCAGTTGAACCATTTACATTGGTATTGAATTTGTTAAAAGTTGTAAGGGTGTTGATGCTTGTTCCAAACGATAAATTATAAAAATTTTGATCTGGAATGTCTTTGGTTTTTATTAAAATTAATCCACCAGCAAATTCTCCACTTAAATCAGGAGTAGCCGATTTTACAATTACAATATTGTCTAATAAATTAGCTGGAAAAATATCAAATGCAAATGCTTTTCTATCAGGCTCTGAACTTGGAAGTGGCGAACCATTTATAAATGCAGCATTGTATCTATCTGGTAAACCTCTAATAATTGCATATTTATTATCTTGAATAGTAGCACCACTCACACGTTTTAGTACATCACTTGTATTTCTATCTGGAGTTTTTCTAATGGTTTCTATCGATACCCCATCTGAAATGGTAGTTGCATTTTTTTGTTGAATTAACAATGCATTGGCGCTTTCTTTTTTTACTTCACCTCTAATTACAATTTCGTCAAATCCCTTAGTTGATTCAACCATTGATATATTAATTGGAGTTACTTCTTTTGCTTTAACCTCTATTCCTGTTAAAACTTTTTTACTATAACCAATGTAACTTACTAGTAAATTATAGGTTCCTGGCTTTAAGTTCGACAAAGAGAATTTTCCTTCGTAGTCAGATGATGTGGTTGTTACAGTACCTTCAATGGTAACTTTAACACCTATCAAAACTTCACCAGATTTACTGTCAAACACTTTACCAGCAATTTTACCTGTTTGAGCAAAAGTAAAATTGGTAAAAATTGTAAATGTTAAGGAAAGTAAAAGAGACGCAATTATTTTTTTCATTATCAGTTGTTTATTGTGCTGCAAAGAAAATATTCTACTCTTATGCCAATGTTAAGCATAAGTTATGTATAGGTTACTCAAATATTATGTAATTGTTAACAACAAAAAAGTCGGCTGATTTCCATCGGCCGACTTTTAAAAAATTGTTAGGTAATTATTATTTATTGCACTCCTACCAGTTCACAATCAAAAATTAGCGTGGCATTAGCAGGAATTGCTCCAGGAGCACCTTTTTCTCCATATGCTAATTCACTTGGAATGATAAAACGCATTTTGTCACCTACATGCATTAATTCTATACCTTCTTCCCAACCTTTAATAACCATTCCTTTTCCTAATTGAAATTCTATTGGTTCACCACGTTCCACCGATGAATCGAATTTTTTTCCATCCATTAAATAACCAGTGTAATGTACCGAAACATATTTTCCTTGTTGTGCTTTTTCGCCTGTTCCTGATTCTACTTTTAAAAATCTTAAACCGCTTTGCATTTTAATAGTATCTAATCCTGTTACATCATATGGAACAGCAGCTTTTGGTGCCGGACTAGCAACCGCGTCTAATACTTCTACGTCAAAAAACAAGGTAGCATTTGGAGGAATTACTCCACCAGCGCCATTTGCGCCATATCCTAAGTTTGAAGGAATAGTAAATGTTGCTTTATCGCCTATGCTTAATAGTTGAAAACCTTCATCCCAGCCTGAAATTACTTGTCCGGTTCCAACTTTAAAACTAAAAGGTTGGTTTCTGTCTTTTGAACTATCAAACTTTTTTCCATCCTCTAATGTACCAGTGTAATGAGCCGTTACTTTGTCGCCTTTAATTACTTGTTTGCCATTTCCTTTTTCAGTAATTTTTACTTTTAAACCACTGGCTGTTGTAAATTCATTATTTTCCATTTTTGTGTCTTCTCTTTTAACTTCTCCTACTACAGTTGATGTTTTTTTTGTAGTTTTAATTTTACTTGTAGTTTTTTTTGTTTTTGATTGCTGCGCAAACAATATGCTTACAGAACAAATTAAAACTAAGGTTATGCTATATTTTTTCATAAAAATTGAGGGGGTTTTAGGTTAAAAATATTTTATTTGATATCAATGAGTTCTACATCAAAAATTATGCTTGTAAAAGGTGGTATTGGTCCATTTCCATGGGAGCCATAAGCCAAATACCAAGGAATAATTAGTCGGCATTTTTCTCCAGTTTTCATTAACCTTAAGCCTTCGTCCCAACCTTTAATTACTTGATTCATTCCTAATACAAATTTAAAAGGTTCTCCTTTAATATTTTCATCAAAAACATCGCCTTCCACTAACCAACCTTTATATTTTACTGAAACCATTGAACCATTTTTAGTCATTGTTCCAGTTGGATTTGGTTTCAATATTTTATATCTCAAACCATTTTTAAGCTTTTTTACTCCTTTTAAACTGTCACAATATTTTTTTAAACGAAGTGAATCACCTTTTATTAATGGTGTATTTTGTTCTCTTGATTTTTGCTCAATTTCAGTTTGAGTTAAGGCCTCCTGAACATGAAAAAACAAATTTACAATAGATCCTTTTGCCACATAATCTGGCACAGGTGAACTGAAAGTTTTGTTATAAAAGGTATCCGCTATTATTTTAATTTCTATGCTATCACCAGCGTGTAATTTATAAAATATATTTTGTAATCCTGGTTGTTCAGTAGGAATATAAAAAGGTTTATCGCTACTTACACTGTTAAAAATTACGGTGTCTTCTAATGGATTACTTACTTTTTTTGCTGTGCCATATAAATCAGCTAATAAAATCATGTTTGGGATTACTTTTGTCCCTTTTTCATTTTTACTAATAAATCTAAATGCAGTGCCGCCATCGGTTTTTATCCATGTTTGGGCGTTGATTGTTATTGAAATAATTAATAACGCAATGATGATAGCTGATTTTTTCATTATTTAGTATTGGGTTTAATTTTCAATAATTTTACATCAAAAACCAGTGTTGTATTTGGTGGAATTGGCCCAGTTCCCTGCTCACCATAACCTAAGTCTGAAGGAATAATAAGCTTTGCTTCTTCACCTTCGTGAAGTAACAAAATCCCTTCATCCCAACCAGCTATTACTTGACCCGTTCCTAATTTAAAACTAAACGGACTTTCTGTATTTAAATTCTCATCAAATTTTTTCCCGTCTAAAAACATTCCCGTATAATTCATTTGAACTTCATCACCTTTTTGAGGATAATTACCAGTAGTTGATTTAGTAATGATGTATTTTAAACCCGAAGCAGTTGTATTGATGTCTTTATATTTGGCAAGCAATGCATTTATTTCTGCTGAATCTTTGCTAGCTCTTTTTATTTGCTCTGCTTGTTTGAGTACTTCTAATTCTTGTTGGTTGTATACATTTTCAACTTTTACTATAAAATGTATATAACTGTTTTGCTTTAAAAAAGGTGGTGCCGATTGTTTAAAACTGTTTGTAAACAATGAATCAGCAAAAACATCCATTTCTAAACTATCATTTTTTCTTAGGGTTAAAAACACTTTACCTAATGTGGTCTCATCTGCAGGAATAAAATATGGATTGCCAGCGGCATAAGAACTAAATAAAATGGTATCTCTATTATCGGCTAATTTTCCAGTTCCAAACAAATGAATCATGAGTAACTCACCTGATTTTACTGCTCTTTCTTGGCTATTTGTTTTTATAATTTTATAGCTAATCGTTTTATTTGATGCAGCACTTTTTTTAACAGGTTTTTTTCCTGTTTCAGGCTTCCCTTTTTGATTGGCACTGAGTGTTCCATTGCCAAAAAGTTTATCAGTTTTAGCAATGGCCAAAACTGATAAACTTAAAAACAAGATGGTTAAAAACTTATATTTCATTATTTGTGATCATCAGCTGCTGGTTTTGCAGGAGCTGGATTTATTTTTAACAATTTAACATCAAAAATAAGCGTTGAGTTTGGAGGAATTGGCCCGCCACCTTGTTCGCCATAAGCCAAACGAGCAGGAATAATAAACTTAGCTTCTTCGCCTTCATGTAATAACATCACTGCTTCGTCCCAACCTGCTATTACTTGACGCATGCCAGCTGTAAATTTAAAAGGAGTTGCTGCATTTTGGTTTTCATCAAACTTAGTTCCGTTTAATAAAAGTCCAGTATAAAGCATTTCTACTTCTTGGCCCAATTTAGGCATTTTACCTGAGCTTGGTTTTGTAATTACATATTTTAAACCAGAAGCAGTAGTTTGAACACCAGTTAAACTAGCCAAATAAGAAGTTGCAGCTAATGAATCGGCTAAAACTGCTTTTGCTTTTTCTTCACCACGCATGGTTTCTAATTCGCTTTGGTTATATACATTTTCCACTTTTACATAAAAATGAATACTTCCACCTGGTTTTAAAAAAACTGGAGCAGGCTGACCAAAACTTTTTAAGAATAAGCTATCAGCACTTACAGTAAATTCAGCGCTATCGCCTTTATGTAACATCATAAATACATCTTTTAAAGTAGTTTCATCAGCAGGAATAAAATATGCTTTACCCATTTTATATGAATTAAACACAGTGGTATCTTTTCCACCTAATGAATCTGCCAATGGACATAATCCAACCATTTGAATCATCATTAAATCACCTTTTGTAATTAAGCGTGCGGTGTCTGAACTTTCTATAATTCTATATGACATTCCACCTTCAGTAGTTTGCATTTTTTTGCCACAGCTACTTACTCCAAACATGGCTAACGCAGCCGTAATCATTACTAATTTTCTCATTTTATTTTTATTTATTTATTTTATTTTCTTTTATTTTAAATATGCTGCGTATTCCTTGATAGCATCTTTCAATTTAATTTCTATATTATCTAAGGTATCTTTACTTTCTCCGCCGGCCGCACTAAAATGTCCGCCACCGTTAAAATATTTTCTTGCAAATTCATTAGCAGGGAAATTGCCTTTGGCCCTAAAACTCATTTTTCGAGCAGAAGTTCTATCCACTACTAATATTGAAAACTTAATTCCTTCTATCGATAAACCGTAGTTTACCAAACCCTCAGAATCACCAACAATAATATTATATTTTTCTAAATCTTCTGCAGAAACTAAAATAATTGCTGTTTTATACTCACGCAATATTTGCATTCTTTCGTTTAAACAGAAACCAATAAAGCGTGTTCTGTTCTCTGAATAATGGTCGTAAATATTTTCAAAAATCAAGTTGCTTTCAGCCCCTTTTTCTAATAATTCGGCTGCAACTCTGTGCGTAGTTGGGGTGGTGCTTCCGTGTTTAAACGAAGCAGTATCGGTCATTATTCCAGCATATAAACACGATGCAATTTCTTTATTCACCAAATGTTCAAATTGTAAAGTTTGAATGAACCAATAAATTAGTTCGCAAGTGCTACTGGCTTTGCTGGTCCATAACCTATAATCATCAAAATTTTCTGGTTCTAAATGATGGTCAATCATTACTTTTTTAGCCGATGATTTTGCCACTAAATCGCCCAAAAGATTGATTCTTTTTAATGCGTTAAAATCTAGGCAAAATATAAAATCAGCATCAGCTACCATTTGAGTAGCTAATTCAGTTTCTTCTTCAAAATTGATAACCGTTTTTTCGCCTGGCATCCAATTTAAAAATACACCATAATCGGTTGGAGTTATTACTTGTGAGGTAATGTTTAGTTGCAACAAAAAATTGTATAAACCTAAGCTCGACCCAAGCGCATCGGCATCGGGCTTATGGTGTGTAGTAATTACTATTTTAGGTTTTGTGTTGGCTAGTAATAAAGGTTTTAGCTCAGCTATATTATTCATTCAATTTTTTGTAAAGCAGCGCAAATGTCGTTAAAAACCAAACAAAAACAAGGTGATTTGTAACACTTATTCAATAATTATAAATGGAAGTCTAGTTTTTGGTAATTTTTAAGAATAAAAACCTATAAAACCGTATATTTTCTTAAGATTGAAAATAATTTAAAGCTCATCAGCATTTTTATCCCAAACATTTTATATCATTGAAATATGAAAAAGTGTCAATTGCTGTTTGTATTTGTTTTTTTGCTTTGCAATTTTTTTGTGCAAGCACAAAACATTATTTTGATTTCGAAAGATAAAAACGAAAACATAAAAAAGTGGATTTTGCAAAGTGACAGCAATATAATTACCAAAGAGTTTTATTTTCTTTCTCTCGATTCTCAGCAATTTTTTTTAAAACATTGTAATGGAATTGTTATTGGTGGTGGTGAAGATATTAACCCAAATTTGTACCAAGCAGCTGACCAAATGAACGATTGTGGTAAAATAGATAATTACCGCGATAGCATTGAATATGTTTTGATAAAGCATGCTTTAAAAAGAAAAATACCAATACTTGGAATTTGCCGAGGGCAACAAATACTAAACGTAGCAACCGGTGGAAGTTTAATTGTAGATATTCCAAAAGCCATCAAATCGGATTTGAAACATGCTCAATTTGGAATTGATTCTGCACATTGGGTTTTTGTAAATGATAAATCGTGGTTAAAAACCACAATGAACTTGGATAGTTTAATGGTTAATAGTTCTCACCATCAAGCGGTAAAAAAAGTTTCGCCAAAATTTAAAATAACAGCTAAAAGCAGTGATGGGATTATAGAAGCCATTGAATGGAAAAACAATTCACATCCTTTTGCTGCAGCAATTCAGTGGCATCCTGAAAGATTATTTAACAAGGCATCCAATCAATTAAGTCAATCTTTTGTTCGGAAAGTAAAAACCAATTTGAGGTATAAATAAAAAATTGCTCAATTATTTCTTTGCAATTTTATAAAACAGCAACTGACCTAAAACGATTAATAATACGGTAAATAAAGTGCTGAAGAAAATGCGTGCAAGTGTAGAAAAGAATTGGTTAAAAGAAAATGCTTCTAAGAAAAACAGCATGAAATGATGAATAAATACCAATACTAGCGCATAAATCAAAAATCCAATTGGTCCTTTTGTACTTACACTTGGTTTAATTGGCGCATTCTGATCGTCTTTATTGGTGCTAAACATAATATAAAATCTGCGCGAATAACCCATTAAAACTGTTGCTGCAATATGTGGGCCAGGTAAACTGCTAAATGAATCCATGGTCATACCTATTAATAAGCTTAAAACCAACACTACCCAAGGTTTTGTATTATAAGGTAAACTTAAAATAAAAGCTATATAAATATAAGGATTTACATAGGTGCTTAAATCAATATTGTTAATAATAGCAATTTGAAAAAACACCAATAAAACAAATCTTAACAGGTAATTAAGTGTATCTAATATCATTGTTTTGCCTCCTCTTCTAAAGCTTTAGTTTCGGCAGCATGCTGACTTTCTTTGAATAAATTTCTTACCACATACACGTTTTTTAAACGGCTAAAAGGCGTGTGAATTAATAGGGTAATATCGTAGTCGTTTTTTTCAGGATTACGGTCTATTTTTACAATTTTACCAATTGGAATTTCTTCAGGATAGGAAGCAGATTGAGCGGTAGAAACCACTTCATCGCCAACTGCCACGGGAACATAAGTATTTACTTTACTTAATTGAGCAAACAAGGCATTGCTACCATCCCAAGTTATTGAACCAATATCACCTGTTTTTTTAATTTTTGCACCTGTGCTACTTTTACTATTTAACACCGATTGAACCAAACTATAATAAGGAGTTACTTGCCATACAATTCCAACAACTCCATTAGGACAAATTACCCCATCAAAACGTTTAACACCATGAAAAGCTCCTTTGTCAATGGTAATAAAATTATTGCGTTTGCTAATTGAGTTATTAACTACCTGTGCCGATATATAAACATACTGCTGTTTAAAAAGCGTATCATTCACTTCGGTTTTGGTAATGCCATTTTGATAAAATGATTGCAATGATTGCGTGCGCAATCGAGCATTTTCTAATTGTAAGCTGTCGTTTAAAGTTTTTAAATTAAAATAACCAGTTGTACTATTCATGGTATTAAAAATAGCGGAACTGGTACTAGAAGTATAATTTAAAAAGCTTGCTTGTTGGTAATTATTAAAT
This sequence comes from uncultured Bacteroidota bacterium, assembly GCA_903888395.1. Lineage (GTDB taxonomy): Bacteria > Bacteroidota > Bacteroidia > UKL13-3 > UKL13-3 > JAAFJM01. The sequence goes on from CAISTO010000439.1 coordinate 17,159, forward strand.
CGAAACAATACAATTAACGCAAAAAATTCAAATGCCAAAAACATAAAAAATACATAATACTTATATATAAAAAATACTAGGTTCTTCATGTTTTTTTCTTAGCCATTGATTCTATTCAAAAGCTATTTTGTTTTTGGGTTTGTTATTTGTTTGAAATAAATTTTTAAAAAAATAATAATGTTATTTGTTAAATGCTAAGTCATTAAAAACTTATAGCTTTTTAAGTTTTTAAGTGCCATACCAGTTCCTCTAACTACTGCTCTTAAAGGATCTTCAGCTACATGCACAGGTAATTTAGTTTTAGCAGAAATTCTTTTATCTAGCCCACGAAGCAAAGCCCCGCCACCAGTTAAATACAAACCAGTTGAATAAATATCAGCTGAAAGTTCAGGAGGGGTTAACTCCAAAGCACGAAGAATAGCTTCTTCAATTTTTGAAATTGATTTATCTAAGGCTGCGGCAATTTCTGAATAACTTACACTAATTTGTTTTGGAATTCCTGTCATTAAATCGCGGCCATTAACTGCATAATCCTGAGGAGGATTTTCCAATTCACTTAAAGCAGAACCCACTTCTATTTTTATTCTTTCAGCAGTTCTTTCACCAACTAATAAATTGTGTTGTCTGCGCATATAATCTAAAATATCGTCAGTAAATTCATCTCCAGCTACTCGAATTGATTGGTCGCAAACAATACCAGCTAATGCAATTACTGCAATTTCTGTAGTTCCGCCTCCAATATCAATAATCATATTTCCCATGGGTTCAAAAACGTCAATACCAATACCAATAGCAGCTGCCATAGGTTCGTGAATCAGGTAAACTTCTTTTGCGCCAGCACGTTCAGCACTGTCTTTTACCGCACGTTTTTCTACTTCTGTAATTCCTGAAGGAATACAAATAACCATGCGTTGTTGAGGTTTTACAAATTTATTGGTTTGAGGAATCATGCCAATTAATCCACGAATCATGTGTTCTGCAGCTTGAAAATCGGCAATTACACCGTCTTTTAATGGTCTAATTGTTTTTATATCTTCATGCACTTTACCATGCATTTGTTGGGCAGTACTTCCCACCGCTATCACATTTCCATTTCTTCTGTTGATGGCGATAATTGATGGCTCATCAACTACAACTTGGTCTTTGTGAATGATTAAGGTATTTGCTGTTCCTAAATCAATAGCTAAATCTTGTGTTAAAAAACTTAATAGGCCCATTTATGCTGTTTTTTTTCTGTTATAAGTTGGAAGTATAATGATGTTAAAAATTTTTATTTTTATTTAAAACGGTGCAATTTAACAAAATTGCACACAAAATTTTTTATGTTTTTAAATTTTTTAAATTTTTTTTTTGCAACATCATTTCAACACTTTTATTTTCAAATTAAGCTTTAGTTTTTACCACTCAACAATTTTATGGTCAATTTCAACATTTTTCAGGATGATAATCTTTCTTTTTTATGCTTTATTGCAACCCTTATTTACAAAAAGTATGAATATTAAAAGTATCAAAAAAGTTTATTTAGTAGTTGCCTTAGGCTTTCTTTTTTCTAATGTAAATGCACAGAAAAAAGCACCTGATAATTGGTTTAATTTAGATTATAAAAAAGATAAAGTTTATGGTGTTAGCACCGAAAAAACGTATACTGATTTATTAAAAAACAAAAAGTCGAAGACAGTTATTGTTGCTGTGATTGACGGTGGAACTGAGGTTACTCATGAGGACTTAAAAAGTATTATTTGGACCAATAGTAATGATGACAATAATAATGGAAAAGATGACGATAATAATGGATATGTTGATGACAATAATGGATGGAATTATATTGGTGGTTTAGACAGTAATGTAAAAGAAGATAATTTGGAGGTTACCCGTGTATATGCCAAGTATTACGATAAATTTAATGGTGTAAAAGCAATTGAAGTTGCATATAACGACAAAGAAGCATTTGAATTATTTAAAAAAGCAGAAAAGCTTTATTTGAAAAAATTTGATGAGGCTACCAAAATGTCTTTAATTTATAGTCAAATAGAAGAAAGCATTATAAAATTGAAAGATTTTGTAAAAACAGACATGCCTACTGAAAAAGAATTAAAAGCTTTTCCAATTACCAATATGTTTGATGCATTGGCTGTAAAAAATGTATCAATGGCTGTTAAAAGAAAACAACCTATATCTAATTTGTTGGAGGGTTTAAAAGGAGCAAAGGAACATTTTAAAACGCAATTAGCATTTCAACTAAACAAAGAATTTAACAGCAGAAAATATATTGGAGATAACTACAGCAATGTAACTGAAAAAAATTATGGCAACAACCGAGTGAGTAGTCCTGGTGGAGATCACGGAACTCACGTAGCAGGAATTATAGCTGCTGTTAGGAACAACAATACAGGGATAAAAGGCGTTTCTGACAACACTAAAATCATGGTTTTACGCGTAGTTCCTGATGGCGATGAACGCGATAAAGACATTGCAAATTCAATAAGATATGCAGCCGATAACGGTGCCAAAATTATAAACATGAGTTTTGGGAAAGCACTTTCGCCAAACAAAAATGTGGTAGATGAAGCCGTAAAATATGCAATTAGCAAAGACGTTTTGTTAATTCATGCAGCTGGAAATGATAATAACAATTCCGATACCATTGAAAATTATCCAACGCCTAGGTATTTTAACAGCACAGAAAAAGCCACAAGTTGGATAGAAGTTGGCGCAAACACTTGGATGAAAAAGAAAAACTTAACAGCACCATTTAGTAATTACGGCAAACAAACAGTAGATGTTTTTGCTCCTGGATTTGATATTTATTCCACTATTTCTGAAAATAAATATGCTTCATTTAGTGGAACAAGTATGGCAGCTCCTGTAGTAGCAGGAGTTGCAGCGGTATTACGTTCTTATTTTCCAGAAATAACAGCGGAACAAACCAAAGCATTAATTTTAGAATCAGCAATTAAATACAACAAGAAAGTATTTATTCCTGGTACCAATACTAAAGCGATGCTTAGCGAAATATCGGTAACAGGTGGATTGGTAAATTTGTATCAAGCGGTAGAATTAGGAATTGCAAAAGGATATAAAATGATTGATTAAAAGCATTATGAAAAACATTATTAGAACAATAGTTTTTATAGCATTAGGTATTTTGTTTGTATACACCATTTATTATTTGTACAACAAAAACCAAGAAAAGCCAACGGTTTATAAAACCACGCAAGCATTTGAAACCGATATAGTCAAAAAAACATTGGCAACAGGAAGTATTGTTCCTCGCAGAGAAATAAATATTAAGCCTCAAGTTTCGGGAATTATTGAAAAAATATTTGTGATTGCGGGCACGCATGTTAGCAAAGGCGATATGATTGCTCGTATTAAAATTATTCCAAATATGATTAATTTGGCCAACGCTGAAAGCAGAATTACCCGCGCTAAATTGGCCTTAGATAATGCAAAAATTGATTTTGATAGGAATCAAAAAATGTTTGATCAAAAAATGATTTCATTGTCGGAATACCAACCTTTTGCTTTGGCATACAAAAGTACAAAAGAAGAACTAGATGCAGCCGAAAACAACATGGCTTTAATAAAAGAAGGGGTAAGCAAATTAGGCGGAAAAGTTACTAATACCATTGTGCGGAGCACCATTGATGGAATGATTTTGGATATTCCTGTTAAAGAAGGCGGGAGTGTAATAGAAAGTAATAACTTTAACGAAGGAACTACCATTGCTTCTATTGCCGATATGGGTGAAATGATTTTTGACGGAAAAGTAGATGAAAGCGAAGTGGGCAAAATTAAACCAGGAATGGATTTAATACTTACCATTGGCGCATTAGATACGGTAAAATTCAATGCCAATTTAGAATACATAGCTCCAAAAGGAATCAAAGAAAATGGCGCCATTCAGTTTCAAATAAAGGCAAAAGTTAATTTACAGAAAGGCGTATTCTTACGTGCTGGCTATAGCAGCACAGCCGATATTGTTTTAGCCAAAAAAGACAAAGTTTTAGCTTTACCCGAAAGCGTTTTACAGTTTGAAAACGGAAAAACTTTTGTAGAGGTAGAAACGGCACCTCAAGTTTTTGAAAAACGGTTTTTACAAACTGGATTAAGCGATGGAATAAACATTGAAGTTTTAAGTGGAATTACCAAAACGGATAAAATTAAAGACCCAAATGTAGAAACGATAGAGTAATTTGTATGTACTTTAACTACATTAAAGATATTTCCAAAACCTAATGCATCACCAATAGCTTAACCCCAAAATTACCTTAATAGCAAGCCTATAAAGGGTTTTTAGAACTATGTGAATGGTTTATGGATTCCAATTCAATGGAAAGGGAATGATAATGATTATCAAACTAAGAATAGTATTATTTTGGTATATGATTATATTGCTGTTATTCATAATTATTAATTGTAAATGTCTTTCATAATTTTTCTTCTGTAAATTTCATTTCATATAAAATTTATCATCTTCCCATTTTGCAGGATTATTTACAATGTAATCCGCAATGGTTTGATACGATTTTTCATTCCTGATGATATGTTCGTAATAATTACGTTGCAACAATTTCCCATTGAAAGGATTCCATCCCAATGTTTTTACACCGCGAATATATTCATTGGTTGACATTGTTTTAAACCATTGCACAATACCATGTAGGGGCGAACCCGTGTGTTCGCCCAATATTGGGGTAGGTGCAGATTGATGTATAAATCATTTTCATTATCCGAAATGGGGCGAACACATGGGTTCGCCCCTACGCCAATTCCTGTGTTAAATACAATTGCATGAAAATGATTGGGCATAATCTGATAAACATCCAATTCAATATCAGGAAATTTTTCGGGTATTTTTTTCCACCATTTGTTTAACATTTTGCCAGCATCATTTAATATCATTTCATTGTTTTCAATTTTACCAAACAAACATTCCCTGTCTTTTACGCAAATGGTAATAAAATACAAACCCTCCTGCGAATAATCGTATCCTTTTAACCTGATTGACCTGCGGTGGTGTTTATTGGGATTGTATTTTGGTTTATTGTTCATGTTTCAGCTAGATTTAAATGTATTCCGCTTTTTAATTATATAATTACTAATTCAAATATATTCTTTTGAATTGAAATTTTAATATCATTTAAATACTAGCAATGTCATATTTTGAATTACTAATTACGAACTTTAGGTGTGTATTCTTTAAAACAAAAAAAAGCTCCCGAAGGAGTTTTTTTTGTTCAAATAATTAAGTGTGTTATTTTACAATTGCAACCTTATTGGTTGATATTAATTTATTGTTTGAATCGTAAATGCTAAGTATATAAACTCCATTATTCAATTCACTTACTGAAATTGATTTTATATCATCTGAGAATTTACCTTTTAAAACTGATTTACCTACAAAGTCAAAAAAATAATATTCTTTCCCATTCAAATTCAATTCCGATTTTATTGTAATTGTTTCTTGAGCGGGGTTTGGATAAATGATTATATTTTTTGATGATAACTCTAAAATTCCTGTTTGATTTGATATATATGTAAAACCAGCCAAGGAATCAGTGCCTCCAGGGGTCGTTACACTTATACTGCCGGTACTGCCAGAGTCTACTACAGCTTGAATTGTACCTGCAGATAAAATAGTAAATGATTTAGCAGGATAACCTCCAAACATAACAGCAGATGTATTTGTAAAATTGCTACCGATTATTGTTACCTTTTCACCAACTTTAGCAGAAGTAGGAGAAAAAGAAGTTACATGAGGTTCAGGTATATATATATAACCGGCCAATGAATCTTTTCCTCCAAGTGTTGTAACAGATACATATCCTGAATTACCGTTAAATACCGTTGCTGAGATTGTAGTATTATTAATGACATTAAATGATTTTGCAGAAATTCCTCCAAATGTTACCTTTTGTACATCTCTAAAATTTAGCCCTTTTATGGTTATAATTTTCTCACTTGCACTTTGCAAAGGATCAAAAGATTGAACAATCGGTGCAGGAAATACAAATCCAGTTAATATGCTTGTACCTGCCGGATTTATAACTTTAATATCCCCACTACTTCCTTTACCAACATAAGCAATTAATGTACTGTCATTTAATACTTGAAATGACTGAGCTGTATCTGTCCCAAAATATACACTTGTTACCCCAAATAAATTTTTACCGTTTATAGTAACTGCATCTCCTTTGAATGCTAATTTAGGACTAAAATTGGTTAAAATTGGAGGATTGGTAAAGTATTTGAAGACAAAATAATCAGGACTTGTAGTATTTGATGTAAATTTAGAAGTAGATAGTATGATATTATTATTTACATCAAAACCAATGCCTATAACTTCTGCTGAATAAAGATATATTAAGCTATCTAAGCTCATCCAATTGTTTACATTATATTTGTATAAACCTAAATATGATGACCCTAATAAATTTTCTTTCATATCAAATCTAATTTTGTACATAGAATTGTACCCACCCCTGCCTAAATTATTCCAATATCCTGTCCATTTAAGAACAGAATTAAATGCATTAGAGTTGGTGTATGTATATAAACCAATCACATATAAATTGTTGTCAGGACCTATTTCAATGTCAGAAACAACATCTGTATTCCATTTGTATGGATTATATAAATCTGGATAAAGAGTACCTGTTGTACCCAATTTTTGTAAACCAATATTATTCCATTTTGAAATATAAGTAACACTAATAGGATTTCCACCTCCGTCAAGAAGACGGTCATAAGTGCCTGAGAGATATAAATTATCGAATTTATCAAATTCAATATCTCCACCCCACCAAAAATTATAAGTTGCAGTATCAATTAAACTAGACCAATTTGAGCCATTCCATTTTAAAATACTGGCTTTACCATAATAATTAACTTCAAATCTACTTACAACAATTTCTCCTATTGAATTTATTGCAATTGAACCAAAAGTCGTTGGGCTAGATCCAAATTGGCTCCAATTATATCCATTCCATTTTGCAACATAAAATTGACCATTTGAATTTTTAAAATCACCAACAACAAATAAATTACCATTTTTATCAAATTCCAATCTTCTTATTTGACCATTAAAATAACTAATATTATTATCTGTTAATGTTATAAAATTTAATCCGTTCCACTTTCTTATTTGATAAGTATCATTGGGATATGTTCCAGATTGCTTGACACTATATACATTTCCAAAATTATCAGATTCTATCATCATTAAATTATTAGGCTTTTCAAGTTCAACCAATTGCGCAAATGAAAAGGTTGGTAATAAATAGATTAAAAAGAATGCAAGGACTCCTTTCAGAAATGTTGTTTTCATAAAATTTTTTGTTTTCATAATTTTTTTTAGGTTGTTGTTTGTTTTGGTTAATTGAAATTTATTTGAGTTTATTTGTTTTGTGTTCCTAATCAATAAGATGTATTTATTAAATCAATTGCATCCTGAAGTTTTAGCGTTTTTTGTTTGTACTTGAATTGGCTATTACATGGAGGATTAATTTCAAGAATTAAATCCTTTTTTATACTTGCTATATCTTTAACAAATTCTGTAGCATCTTTTGCCTCAGGTTTGAATAAATGAAAGGATAAGTTTAAGTTATTATCCATATTCTTTAATATGTTCCAATTACTCATGCAGTATTTTACAATGTTTTTAGTAGTAACAAATCCAGTGTCTCTCAATCTTTCATTCACTATTTCTGTTTCATTAATTGTAATGTTGTTTCTTGCAAATAGCGGACTGTAGGTTTTATTAAACCATTCAATTGTTTTATTTCCAAATCCAATTTTTATTCCTCTGCAAGTAATAGTATGTATATGTCTAATCCATCTATCATCAATAATATCGTTATCAGTTTTGTAACTGCCTACATATGCTATTTCATCATCTAGCGTAATTATATATATACCGGGACCTTTTATATTCTCCATATGTTTTCGGCTAAAATTTATATTGAACGGGAATTTAGCAGGGTCATTTATTTCATCTGAAAACAATTCATGTAATTTAAATTTAGTATGTATCATAAACTTGTTTTTTTATTTTTTACAAATATAATTACTTTACTTATATGATGTACCTTTTTATGTTGTAATTTTTTTTGATACATATTGTAAGTTTTGCCATTATGATTTATGAGGTAAAGGAACTTAAGAAAATAGGCGATAAATTAAAGAAAATTCGAATAAATAATGGTTACACTAGTTATGAGAAATTTGCTATTGAAAACGAGATTTCAAGAATGCAATATTGGAGAATAGAAGAAGGAAAAACTAACCTTACAATTCGAAGCCTGATTGCCATCTTGAATATTCATAAAATAACTATGGAAAAATTTTTCGAAGAAGAAAAGGAATAAAACACATTACCATCAAATTAACATTGAAATTTTAAGTGGTATTAACAAAACTGATAAAATTAAAGACCCAAATGTAGAAACGGTAGAGTAATTTGTTATACAACCATTTTGCTCTTTATAATGTCTAATAGGAAAATAAATAAGATGAATAAATTCTCTGTGAAAATAGTGCTGTTTACATTATTAATTGTAACACATTCATGCACCAAAGACCACCAAGTTTGTAATGGAAATGTTGAAATAAAAGACACCAATCACTTAGTGGATATTAGTGTATTAAAAGAAGTTCCCGCTATGCTTGATACTTTAACTAAATACCCAGAACTGAAAGTAACATCTATTATTAATGACCAATACCAAACAGGAATGACCTGTAATTATTACTTTAAAGGATTAATATGTTTTGGTGCTAGTTATAGTTTGAATAGAAGTAAAAGAGAAAATTACTGGTTCTGTCAAGATAATAGACCAAAAGTAGTTATATCAACTAATTTGGATAAAAAAATTGAATATCAAAAAGCGCTTGAAATTGCTAAGAAAGAAATAGATTTTAAAAATAGTTGTTTATCGTACCAACTTGGTTTTTATTATGCTGACACAAGTGCAATAGAAACACCAACCAGTTATAAATTAGTTTGGAATGTAAAAAGTATAGGTGGCAGTGCATATGTTGTTTTAGATGCCAAAAGCGGATTTGTTTATTCCAAATTTGATGGTGTTTTCCAATAGATTTTTTTATCAAAACTTAGGAACAAACACCAAAGCAGCAATTATTACTGAAACAATAGAAGCAACTAAAACGCCTGCTGCTGCTAAGTCTTTTACTAATCCAGCTTTTTGGTGGTTTTGCGGATGCAGCAAATCAACCAATTTTTCAATGGAAGTATTTAATGCCTCAGCAGTAATTACCAAAGCAATTGCAAAGCATAAAAACAGCCATTCTTTTTGGTCTACTTTAAAATAAAATCCAGCAATAATTACCACAATGGTGGCTATTAAATGAACCTGTGCATTGGCTTCGTTTTTAAACAACCAAAATAAGCCTTTAAAAGCTGGAATAAAGGATAAAATTCGTTTTTTAATAAATTGGATCATTGTTTTCTTTCCTCTTTTTATGGTTCCAATTAATTATTTCGCCTAACCAAGCAATAGGAGTTAAGCGCTTACGTTTTTTCAAACCAAATTTTTTGATGCTATATTTTTTGATGTGATCAATGCTATCATCAACGGAATCGGTAATTAATAAATGGCGTAAATCGTCTTTTGAAACGGTTCCTTTTTCCACCATATCATTGATTAATTCAATC
>CAISTO010000440.1 GCA_903888395.1 uncultured Bacteroidota bacterium
AGCCAGTAGAAAGGTTATTGCTAAAAGAATGGAAATAGATTCTAATTATAGCTTACAAAGGGTTGATATTTTTGAAAAATTTAAAATACAGTTACAACGTGATTTTGAATTGTGTGGCTTTTTGGATATTGCACCAAAACTAAGTTCAAACAATCTAGAACATATATTTAATGAAGTATTGAAATCAGTTATGATTATTGAAAAAAAAGATTCTTCTTCTATTCAAAACTTATTGTACAGAATTGATATAACTGAGCTACAAATAAAAAAAGAAGCGTCAGGTCATCCTGAAAAAAACTTCCAACAAATTTTAGCCGAATTAATCGTAAAACGTATTTTACAAAAAGTAATTTTAAAAGAACAATATTCTAAATAATATGAAAATAGAGATTAGAAAAGGAACCCAAGCCGATATTGCTGAAGCATTAAATTTAGTAAAAGAATTAGCAACCTACGAAAAAGCTCCAAACGAAGTTGAAGTGACAACTAGTGAAATGACTGAATGGGGTTTTGGTGCAGATAAGCAATTTGATTTTTATGTGGCTTTGCTAGATGGCGTTATTGTGGGAATGGCATTGTATTATTTTAAATACAGTACTTGGAAAGGCAAGTGTTTATTCTTGGAAGACATTATTGTAACTGAATCGCAACGTGGGAAAGGATTGGGGAAATTACTATTTGATAAAGTTGTAGAAATAAGCAAAGAAATGAAAGTGCGCAGAATGGAATGGCAGGTCCTGGATTGGAATACACCAGCTATTGAATTCTATAAAAAATACAATTCTACTTTAGATGGGGAGTGGGTAAATTGTAAATTAACAAATCATCAATTAGAGAACATGTAGTTTTTCTGTCAGTTCAAGCGTAGTCGAGAACTAGAGTGAAGTTAGAAAAATGCTTCTCGACTGCGCTCGAAGTGACAATATTCAACGCAAACTTTACAACCCTTTTACGCAATCAATAAAAAATTTGACTTTGTTTTTATCCAAATCAGGATATAGTCCGTGCCCTAAGTTAGCTATGTAACGTTGCTTGCCAAATGCATTTACCATTTTACGAGCAGTTGCTTCAATACTTTTTTCATCAGCATATAACATGCAAGGGTCGGCATTACCTTGTAAGGTTTTTTCGTGTCCAATAATAATCCGAGCATCTTGCGGATTAATTGTCCAATCTAAACCAATTGTATTACAATTTAATTTGGCCATATCAGCTAATGCAAAATGCGCATCTTTTGCAAATACCGTTACAGGAACTAATGGTTCAATAGCATCGCAAATTTTTGAAATATATTTTAGTGAAAATTCTAAATATTGTTCATGCCCTAAAACGCCTGCCCAACTATCAAAAATTTGAATCATATCTGCTCCGGCAGCTACTTGTGCTTTTAAATAGTTGATGGTGCTTTGTGTAATTTTCTCAAGTAATTGATGAGCTAATTCTGGCTCTTGATAAAAGAATTTTTTTGCCTGACTAAACGTTTTACTTCCACTACCTTCAACCATATAAGCCATTAAAGTCCATGGTGCGCCAGCAAAACCAATTAATGGCACGCGATTATTTAATCCTTCTTTTGCTAATTTAATTGCTTGGATTACATAATCTAAATCACCAGCATCAGCAATTCTTAAATCGTTAATATCATTTTGTGATTTAATTGTTTTTTCAAAATTAGGACCTTTCGCTTCAATCATTTGATAAGGCAAACCCATTGCTTCAGGAATTACCAAAATATCCGAAAAAATAATGGCAGCATCAACACCTAAAATATCAACCGGTTGAATAGTGACTTCGG
>CAISTO010000441.1 GCA_903888395.1 uncultured Bacteroidota bacterium
AAATTTAACAGGCGCTGGAAAAATATTGGTAAATGCAGCGGGTAACGAAGGTAAAACGCAATTGCATTTGCTGCAAAAATTAGCGAACGATACATTTTATACTTATAATTATTTTAACAGAAAAATTTATCCATACGAAAAAAATTTAACTGATTTTTGGGGCAGCCCCAACTCTGATTTTGCTTTGCAAATTAGGTTAACAGATACCTTACAAAATGTGTTGGCAGCTAGTAATTTTATCAGTGCTTCCAGCAATCAATTAACCAGTGGTGTATTGGTAAATGGAATTGATTCATTGACATTTTCGTTTGCTTGCCAAGCAAAAAACATCAACAACAACAAACCAAATATTTTTGTAAACTATCATAATACAAACCGTGCAAAGTATTTTGTTTCCTATGCTTTTACTTCCAATAATACTGATTTACACGCTTGGAATTGTGGCTACGAATGGACGAAAGGATATGGTTCATTTCTTGCCAATATTCCAGGTCAACCAGTGAAGCAAAATCATTTAAGTGGTGATAATAAATTTACCATTGGTGAATCAGGAGCCAATAGCAATGCAAGTGTAGCGGTTGGATCATATAATTCTAATGTGGCTTGGCAAAACTATTGGGGAAATGTTAAAACGGTGGACAATATCGGTCAAAAAGATACCATTACAGGCTTTTCAAGCAGAGGCCCAACTACTGATAACAGAACCAAACCCAATATAACAGGGCCAGGTTATTTTGTAGGCGGACCATCAAGTAGTTTAACAACATTTAACGATGCAGATATTACCGATACCTTTCAAGTAAATGGAAAACGTTTTGATTATATCATGTCGGCTGGAACTTCATTTTCCGCGCCTTGTGTTGCTGGAGCCATTGCTTTAATGCTAGAAGCCGACCACAGTTTAACGCCCAGTAAAGTGTTAACCATGCTCAAAAAATCGGCAAGGGTGGATGTTAAAACAGGAATCATTCCAACTAGTGGAAGTAACAATTGGGGTTGGGGTAAAATAGATACTTATGAAGCTGTAAAATTAGCTTTTGCCACCGCAATCAATGAGCATGATAATGTTGGAAATAAAACCATTATTTATCCAAATCCTTTTACCAATAGCATTCAATTTTTAAAAAACCAAGAACCCTTGTGGGTGGAGATTTATAGTGTGTCTGGGCAATTACTTTTCGGTAAAAACATATTGCCAAATGAAATTATACAATTAGCACATTTACCCACTGGAATTTATTTGCTAAAAGCAAGCAACGAACAAGTAGGAATTCAAATGAATAAATTGCTAAAGTATTAATTAAACAAACCCATAAAACTCGTTAATTTAAAAATTAACGGGCTTTTTTTATTGATTGTTAGGAGTTACAATTCCATCTTTTAATTTATGTAATTTCATATTTACCAAGATTTCGTGTAGTGTTTCGGCTGCTAAACCATGCAATACCAAACGATATGCTGCGCTGTATGTAGTTTCTGGCACCATAGGATGTTTATTATTTACTAAACCCAAATGTCCAGGTGTGCCTAAAATTTGAGCAGTATAAATAGCTATTGTTTCATCTAATTGTAATGAATTTGAGGCCCTCACAAAATCGTTTGAGGTTAAAAACAATTGATAAAACGGAGTAAACAATTCTATTGCAGAC
>CAISTO010000442.1 GCA_903888395.1 uncultured Bacteroidota bacterium
AAATTTAACAGGCGCTGGAAAAATATTGGTAAATGCAGCGGGTAACGAAGGTAAAACGCAATTGCATTTGCTGCAAAAATTAGCGAACGATACATTTTATACTTATAATTATTTTAACAGAAAAATTTATCCATACGAAAACAATTTGACTGATTTTTGGGGAAGTGCCAACTCTGATTTTGCAGTGCAAATTAGGTTAACTGATACTTTGCAAAACATAGTTGCGGCAAGTAATTTTATTCGTGCTGCTAGCAACCAATTAACCAATGGTGTTTTGGTAAATGGAAATGATTCATTGACATTTTCGTTTGCTTGCCAAGCAAAAAACATCAATAACAACAAACCAAATATTTTTGTAAATTACCATAATACAAACCGTGCAAAGTATTTTGTTTCCTATGCTTTTACTTCAAATAATACTGATTTACACGCTTGGAATTGTGGTTACGAATGGACGAAAGGATATGGTTCATTTCTTGCCAATATTCCAGGTCAACCAGTGAAGCAAAATCATTTAAGTGGTGATAATAAATTTACCATTGGTGAATCAGGAGCCAATAGCAATGCAAGTGTAGCGGTTGGATCTTACAACTCAAATGTGGCTTGGCAAAACTATTGGGGAAATGTAAAAACGGTGGATGATATTAGTCAAAAAGATACCATTACTGGCTTTTCAAGCAGAGGCCCAACTACTGATAATAGAACCAAGCCCGACATTACCGGACCTGGTTATTTTGTAGGCGGACCTGCAAGTAGTTTAACTCCATTTAACGATGCAGATATTACCGATACCTTTCAAGTAAATGGAAAACGTTTTGATTATATCATGTCGGCTGGAACTTCATTTTCCGCGCCTTGTGTAACAGGAGCAATTGCATTAATGTTAGAAGCTAACCACAGTTTAACACCAAGTAAAGTGTTAAGTATGCTCAAAAATTCGGCAAGAGTAGATGATAAAACAGGAGTCATTCCAAGCAGTGGAAGTAACAATTGGGGTTGGGGTAAAATAGATACTTATGAAGCTGTAAAATTAGCTTTTGCTACCGCAATCAATGAACATGATAATGTTGGAAATAAAACCATTATTTATCCAAATCCTTTTACCAATTCCATACAACTATTGAACAACCAAGAACCTTTGTGGGTTGAGATTTATAGTGTGTCTGGGCAATTACTTTTCAGTAAAAACATATTGCCGAACGAAAGTATATTATTATCACATTTAGCTACTGGAATTTATTTGCTAAAAGCAAGCAACGAACAAGGAGGAATTCAAATGAATAAATTGGTAAAGTATTAATTAAACAAATCCCCAACAACTCGTTAATTTTTAAATTAACGGGCTTTTTTATTGATTGTTAGGAGTTACAATTCCATCTTTTAATTTATGTAATTTCATATTTACCAATATTTCATGTAAGGTTTCGGCTGCTAAACCATGCAATACCAAACGATATGCTGCGCTGTATGTAGTTTCTGGCACCATAGGATGTTTATTATTTACTAAGCCCAAATGTCCAGGTGTGCCTAAAATTTGAGCAGTATAAATAGCTATTGTTTCATCTAATTGTAATGAATTTGAGGCCCTCACAAAATCGTTTGAGGTTAAAAACAATTGATAAAACGGAGTAAACAATTCTATTGCAGAC
>CAISTO010000443.1 GCA_903888395.1 uncultured Bacteroidota bacterium
AAAAGCTTGGGAGGAAATAAAACAAAATAATAATGTGTACCAAACCGTTGATTTGTTTTTTATTGGTTTAGTTTTTTTTAGAACAGAACAAAATAGGCAACATTTTAAATTACGTGTTTTTTAAATTTAGAAAACCTTTCTTTCTTTTTTTTTGTGAAATTTGTATCAACAAATTGACTTAGTTGTATCATTCAAAATTTAAAATTCAACATTCAAAATTTTATCAATCGTTGATAACTTTTTTAAACATTCAATGTAATCAGTCAGTTCAATTTTCTTTTTCAACAATGTGTTTTCAATATAAATGTTAGTGTAAATTAGCAGACTATTTTTAAAAGATGCAGTTTTCACATTTACATGTTCACACTCAATTTTCGTTACTCGATGGAGCAGCAGAAATTGGTAATTTATACAAAAAAGCACTCAAAGACAATATGCCTGCTATTGCCATTACTGATCATGGCAATATGTTTGGCGCATTTCAATTTGTTGCGGAAGCATATAAACATAAAAACGATGATGGTTCTTTAAAAGTAAAACCAATTGTTGGCTGTGAGTTTTATGTGGTAAATGATAGAACAAAACGTGCTTTTACTAAAGATGATAAGGATAAACGTTACCATCAATTATTATTGGCTAAAAATGCTGAAGGCTACCAAAATTTAATTAAAATTTGTTCACTTGGATACATGGAAGGCATGTATGGAAAATATCCAAGAATTGACAAGGAATTAATTTTAAAATACCACAAAGGTTTAATTGCTACTACTTGTTGCCTTGGGGCAATGGTTCCACAAACTATTCTGAAAAAAGGAGAGGCCGAAGCAGAAAAAGAGTTTAAATGGTGGCTCGATATTTTTGGTGAAGATTACTATGTAGAAATGCAACGTCATGACATCAAGGAACAAAATATTGTGAACGAAGTATTGATGAAGTTTGCCGCAAAATATAACGTAAAAGTGATTGCATCAAACGACTCACATTATGTAGATCAGCAGGATGCCAATGCACACGATATTTTATTATGTGTAAACACTGGTTCATTGCAAAGCACACCAAGTAATAAGGATTTTTCAGACGATGATGTAAGTGTAAAAGGTAGAAGATTTGCATTTGCAAATGATCAGTTTTACTTTAAAACTACAGAGGAAATGAGTACGCTTTTTAGCGATATTCCTCAAGCCATAGATAATACCAATGAAATAGTAAGTAAAATAGAAACGCTCGATTTAAAGCGAGAAGTTTTATTGCCCAATTTTGAAATTCCAACTGAGTTTCAAACCCAGGCTCAATATTTACGCCACTTAACATGGGAAGGTGCCCGAAGACGTTATTCTGAAGTAACACCTGCCATTGAAGAACGAATAAATTTTGAGTTGCTAACCATTGAAACAATGGGATTTGTTGGCTACTTTTTAATAGTAATGGATTTTATAAAAGCAGGCAGAGATTTAGGTGTTTTTATTGGTCCTGGTCGTGGTTCGGCAGCAGGAAGTGTAGTGGCTTATTGTATTGAAATTACCAATATTGATCCAATAAAATATGAATTGCTTTTTGAAAGATTTTTAAATCCTGACAGGAAATCATTACCCGATATTGATACAGATTTTGACGATGTTGGAAGGCAAAAAGTAATTGATTATGTGATTCAAAAATATGGTAGAAATCAAGTTGCTCAAATTATCACTTATGGTACTATGGCTGCTAAGTCAAGTATAAAAGATGTATCGCGCGTTTTAGATTTACCATTAGCAGATGCAAATATTTTAGCAAAATTAGTTCCGTCAAAACCTGGTGTAAAATTAGTAAGGTTGCTTCATGCTCCTTTAGATGGTGAAAAAAGTTTAAAAGAAAAAGAAGGTTTAGAGGGTGATGATATTGAAAATGTAAAAAAACTTCGATTAATTTACGAGGGAACAGATTTACAAAGTAAAGTTTTAAAAGAAGCCGAAAAATTAGAAGGTTCGGTAAGAGGAACTGGCGTTCATGCAGCTGGTTTAATTATAGCTCCCTGCGATTTAACCGATTTAATTCCTGTTGCAGTTGCAAAAGATTCTGATTTATTGGTTACCCAATTTGAAGGTAAAGTAATAGAGGATGCGGGTGTCATTAAAATGGATTTTTTAGGCTTAAAAAACTTAACAATTTTAAAAAATACCCTGAGGTTTATAAAGGAAAATCATGACATTGAAATTAACTTAGAAGATATTCCTTTAGATGATCAAAAAACGTATGAAACCATTTTTCAAAAAGGTGATACCAATGCTGTTTTTCAGTTTGAAAGTGCTGGAATGCAAAAGCATTTAAAGGATTTAAAACCTGATACATTTAACGATTTAGTGGCCATGAATGCATTATACAGGCCAGGTCCAATTGCATATATCCCTACTTATATTAGCAGGAAACATGGCAATGAAAAAATAGAATATGATTTGCCTGAAATGCAAGAATATTTGGAGCCTACTTATGGTGTTACCGTTTTTCAGGAACAGGTAATGTTATTGTCACAAAAAATTGGAAATTTTACCAAAGGTGATGCTGATACATTGCGAAAAGCAATGGGAAAAAAGGATATCAAAACCTTGGATAAAATGAAAAGCAAATTTATTGAGGGTGCTACATCAAATGGACATCCAACTGATAAATTAGAAAAAATTTGGAAAGATTGGGAAGCTTTTGCCCAATATGCTTTTAATAAATCGCATTCAGTTTGTTATGCCTATGTTGCTTTTCATACTGCCTATTTAAAAACACATTATCCAGCCGAATTTATGGCTGCCACATTAGATAATGCATCTGGTGATATGGATCAAATTTCTTTCTTTATGGAAGAGTGCAGAAGAATGGGATTAAATATTTTTGGACCAGATGTAAACAAATCGGAAGTAAAGTTTTCGGTGAATAAGGAAGGTGAATTACGCTTTGGATTAGCTGCCATTAAAGGTGTTGGAGAAGCTGCCGTTGAGGAAATTATAGCTGAAAGAAAAAAGACTGGTACCTATAAAAGTATTTTTGATTTAACAAAAAGAGTTAGCTTAAGATCAGTTACTAAAAAAACATTAGAAGGCTTGGTTTTTGGTGGTGCTTTTGATTGTTTTGAAGGAACACATAGAGCTCAATATTTTTCAGCAAATGAAGATTCAAGTATCATAGAAAAAGCCATTAAGTTTAGTAATGCTTTGCAAGCTAATGAAAATGCAAACCAACAAAGTTTATTTGGTGGTGGGGTATCTGTAAGTTTACCTGAACCAATTATTCCTGCTGCTGAAACCTGGAGTTTAATGGAACAATTAAAGAAAGAAAAAGAAGTAATTGGAATTTATCTTTCTGGACATCCTTTAGATCCTTTTAAAGTAGAAATTGATAAATTATCGTCACATCCTTTGGTTGAGTTGAAGGAATTGAAAGCGTTAAAAGGAGTTGAATTGAAGGTTGCTGGCGTGGTTGCTTCTGCAAACCATAGAATGAGTAAAGCCGGAAAACCTTTTGGCAGTTTTATTATTGAAGATTTTAGTGGATTTATTGAAATACCATTATTTGGTGAAAACTATTTGAATTATAAAAAATATTTAGAAGCGGGATATTATTTATACATAAAAGGTAGAGTTGACAACAGATGGGGTAAAGAAGATGATTTTGAATTTAAAATTTCATCTATTGAAATGCTTACGGATGTAAGAGAAAAGTATATTAAAAATATTAGCGTAGAAGTAGATTTAGAAAGATTAGATGATCAATTTATCAGTTTAATTTTTGATAAAATAAAAGGAAATGATGGCACCGCTTCTCTTAATTTTATAGTAACAAACCGAAAAGAACAAATGGCAATTAGCATGCGATCTAGTAAATATAAAGTTTCTTTAACGAATGAAATGCTTCAAACTTTGGATGATTTAGGTCTAACTTATAAATTGAATTAAATTATAAATGCTTAAATACTAAATCAAAAAATTAAAGACTGACATTTTGTTTGTATTTTAAAATTTGGGTTTTAAATTGCGTAACAATAAATATTATAAAAAAAATAAATAGATAAATTATGGCATTAGAAATAACAGACGCTAATTTTCAAGAATTAGTTTTAGATTCAAAAGTTCCAGTTTTAGTTGATTTTTGGGCGGAGTGGTGTGGTCCTTGCCGCATGGTAGGTCCGGTAGTTGACGAATTAGCAAAAGAATATGATGGTAAAGCTGTAGTGGGTAAAGTTAACGTAGATAACAATCCTAAAATAGCAACTGATTTTGGCATTATGAGCATTCCAGCTTTATTGTTTTTTAAAGATGGAAAATTAGTAGATAAACAAGTTGGTGCAGTTCCAAAACATATTTTGGCTGGCAAATTGGATGCACAATTGGCATAAAAATTAACAATAATTTTTTCTGAAAATCCCTTTAAATATTTGAAGGGATTTTTTATTTTTACAAACCTTGGAAAATATCATCACAGAACATAATTTACTTGAAACGGGTAACTTAGAATTGCTTGCCAAACAAGTGGTAGAAGGTTTTATAACGGGCTTACATAAAAGTCCTTTTCACGGATTTAGCGTTGAATTTGCTGAACATAGGCAGTATAATCCTGGTGAAAGTATCAAACATATTGATTGGAAACTATTTGGTAGAACAGAAAAACTTTATACCAAAAGGTATGAAGAAGAAACGAATTTGAGGTGCTATATGGTCATTGATAATTCAGCTTCTATGTATTTTCCAACGGATGGAATGAGTAAAATTAATTTTGCCACTTATTCAGCTGCATGTATTACTTATATGCTCAAAAAACAACGTGATGCTGTTGGTTTAAGTATTTTAAATGATGAAATTGTTTTTCAATCACCCGCAAAATCAAGTTCTGTTCATGTAAAAATGATTTTTAATGAATTGAATAAATTAAATGCCGCAAAAAATGTAAATGCTGGAAGTAAATTGGCAGTTGGCTTACACCAAATTGCTGAAAGTATTCAAAAACGTTCCATGATTATCATTTTTACTGATATGTTTAGTACTGAAAATATGGAAACTTTATTTGAGGCATTGCAACATTTGAAATATTGTAAACATGAAGTTGTTTTGTTTCATGTTCAAGATAAAAAGTTTGAAATTGATTTTGATTTTTCAAAACGACCTTATCTATTTATTGACAGTGAGACAGGAGAAAAGCTAAAAGTTTTTCCAAACTTAGTGAGTAATGATTACAAGAAAATGTTTGAAAATTTTAAAGAAGAAATAAAACTAAAATGTGCCCAACTTAAGGTTGATTTTGTTGATGCAGCCATTCAAGATAATTTTAATCAAATTATTTTAACTTTCTTACAAAAAAGAGAAAAAATGAAATAATACGACAAAAAATTTTTTATTCGAAAAAAATGTCGTAATGTTGTGGGTGGGAAAAACGTATAAATCAACTCGAACAGTAAAAACATTCAATAACCTTGAACATCCAATGATTGTTGATGAACCGGCTGCTTCTTATTATGCAGCTCAAAATCCATTATTATCTATATTGAATTTATCTTCTCATTTTCAAAATGAAATGGATTTAGTGAAATTAAGCAGAAATGGTTTGTTAAAGCAGTCAGTTACTAATATGGCAGCAAAGTTTGGAATAACACAAGAAAAAATTTGCGAACTTTTACACATGAGCACACGTAATTTTCAGCGTATTAAGGAAACATCACCTTTAGATATTTATACATCAGAACAAACCATAGAAATGGCTCATGTTTATGCTAAAGCTTACCAAATATTTTCAGATGAAGATGCAATTAAACAATGGTTTCAAACGCCTAATTATGCATTAGGCAATCAAAAACCTTTAGATTTATTGGATACAAGTTTTGGAGTAAAAATGGTTTCTGATGTTTTGGGTAGAATTGAACATGGCGTTTTTTCTTAGTTGTTAAAAATGCAAATTTACAGATTTGGTTTAAAGAAATTTATTAGTGACTTAAGTGGTCAAGGGGCTAAAATATATGGAGGAAGATGGAATGCTGTTGGTAATGCAATGTTATATTCGTCTTATAGTCCATCTTTGGCCATGCTTGAATTTGCTTGCAATGCCAGTGGTATTACAAAAACAATTCAAACCAGTTTGTTAACTTTGAAATTAGATAGCAAGGTGAAAATTGAAATAATTACTTTGAATGATTTACCAGCCAATTGGCAGCAAGTTCCTAGTCCCGATTCTTTAAAAGTTATTGGAAATAATTGGTTGAAAAGTAATAAAACATTGGCATTGAAAGTTCCATCTGCAATCATGCCATTGGAATGTAATTTATTGATAAATTCATTGCATAAGGAGTTTTTTAAACTTGAAATTGAAAACTTTGTTGACATGAATATAGATAGTAGAATTTTAAAATAAAATGATAGCTTTTTCAAACTGTAAAATAAATTTAGGTCTTCACATTTTAAATAAACGTGATGATGGTTTTCATAATTTGGAAACGGTATTTTATTCAATTCCGTTGAATGATTGTTTAGAATTAATACCTGGAAAGAATGATGCCATTAACCAAGTCAATTTCCACTCTTTTGGATTATCAATTGATGGCGATAGCAATCAAAATTTAATTGTAAAAGCTTATCATTTATTAGCAAAAGATTTTGAATTAAAACCTGTTGATTTTTATTTATTAAAAAATATTCCAATGGGTGCGGGTTTGGGAGGTGGTAGCAGCAATGCTGCATTTGCTTTGAAAATGTTAAATGAACATTTTAAATTGAATATTTCCATACAAAAACTAAAAGAATACGCAGCAATTTTAGGAAGTGACTGTGCATACTTTATTGAAAATACTCCAAGCTTTGCAACGGGTAGAGGTGAAGTTATTGAGTCAATAGATTTGTTGTTGAAAGGATATTTTTTTGTATTGATAAATCCTAATATTCATGTAAGTACTGCAGAGGCTTTTTCAAATGTTTATATACGTGGTGAACAACAAACTTCTTTAAAGGATTTAATTAAAAATCCCGTTGAAAAATGGAAAAGTTTAATTGAAAATGATTTTGAAAAATCAGTTTTTTTGAATCATCCTGAAATAAAAAAATTGAAAGAAAAACTCTATGAAAATGGAGCAATTTATGCAAGTATGAGTGGAAGTGGTTCTAGTGTTTTTGGTTTGTTTAAAGAAAATATTGATTTGAAAAATCAGTTTGAAGGTAATTTTTATTTCAGTTGTACTCTTTAACTCATAGTATCACTTTCAACTATTCCATCTCTTAATCGAACTATTCTTTTAGCTCTTTTTGCTATGTCTTCTTCGTGGGTAACAATAATTACAGTATTCCCTTTTTTATGAATTTCTTCTAATAAATCCATAATTTCATAGCTTGTTTTCGTATCTAAATTTCCTGTTGGCTCATCTGCTAAAATAATGGCAGGCTTATTAACCAATGCTCTTGCAATGGCAACTCTTTGGCGCTGCCCTCCGCTTAATTCATTGGGCTTATGTTCAACTCTATCGCCAAGTCCAACGCTTACTAACGCTTTTTTTGCTGTTTCTAATCTTTCGGTTTTTCCTATACCTGCATATACTAATGGTAATGCTACATTTTCAAGTGAACTGTTTCTAGGTAATAAATTAAATGTTTGGAAAATAAAACCAATTTCTTTGTTCCTAATTTCAGCTAGTTCATTATCTGTCATATGACTCACGTCAATTCCATTTAGTTTGTAGCTGCCTCTGCTTGGTGTATCTAAGCAACCTAATATATTCATTAATGTTGATTTTCCAGAACCCGATGGACCCATTAATGCAACATATTCTCCTTTTTCTATTTTTAAATCTATCGTTTCTAAAGCATTTACAACTACTTCACCAATTTTATATGTTTTACCAATTTTGTTAATATCAATTACTAAACTTGCCATTTGTAGTTTTTATTTTTTTGCAATAAAATTAATTTACTTGTAATTGTTTTATCTAATTTGATAGATGGGAAATATTGGTAGTTTCAGATTTGAAAATGAATTTCAATTATTTATTTGTCTAAAAACTTAGGTACTTTAAAGTAATCTGAATCTTTAGCAGGGGCATTTAATAATGCTTCCTGATGTGTAATCACACTTTTAGATTCATCCGAACGCAAAATATTTTCTTCATCAGTCATAAATATTAATGGTTCAATATTATCAGTATTTACTTCATTCATTTTTTCAAAAAAAGAAATTATTTGGTTCATGTCTTTTTCTAAATCCACTTTCTCGTTTTCCGAAAAATTCAGTTTTGCTAAATCCGAAAGTTTATTGATAATGTCTATGTTAATTTCCATGATTGTATTCTTTTAGTTTGTTTTCAATAATTTGATACACTTTATTTTTAAGCATTTCGGTATCATCTAAAGTTAATCCTTTAGTTGAAATTGGTTTGTGAATAATTTGATATGCTTTGCCTGGCTTTCCCTCAAAAACTCCTTGATCTGGTAATACATTCCAATTTCCTATAATGGTAACAGGCAAAAGATCTATTTGTTTCTCAATGGCCATTCTAAAAGGACCATCTTTAAATTTTATTAATTTAGGAACCTGATTTGAAATTGTACCTTCCGGAAATATAACTAAGCTACGACCACTTTCAAAAAAACGAGTTGCTTTTTTATATGCCTCAGCTGCTTTTCTGGCATTTTTTCTATCAACCGCTATATCTATTGTTCTGAACCAGATTCCAAAAACTGGAATTTCTTCCAATTCTTTTTTTGCCATAAAACTAAAATCTAGTTGATTTAATTTTACAGTTAAGGTTACAATATCAAGTTGAGAGGTATGATTAGGACAAATTATATAAGGTTTTGATGTATCAAATGGCTCTTCAATAATTTGAATAACTTTTACAAATCCTGTAACTAATAATACTTTACCCCATATTCTTCTAATTTTATGACCTAAAGGATATCGTTTAGGATTGCTTAAGGCATATCTAATAAATGGATATAAAACTGTAAATGTTACAACAGTCCATAAACCAAACCAAATTGCATAGCTTGTTTTTAAAGGATTTTTTGAAAATTTCACGTTATTTTTTATGTTTTATTGCATCCAAGTTGAAGGACTTTTACGCCATTCATTTAATTTACTTAATTCCTCAGGTTTTACTAATTCTTTTTTTACTGCTAAGTCTATTAAAGTTGGATAATTACTTAATGATAAATATGGGCAATTTATTTTATCAAATGCATTTTGAGCTTCGTCAAATGCGTAGGTAAAAATACTTGCTAATCCTAAAACATTGCAGCCAAAATCTTTTAAAGAATCAATAGCTTGTAAACTGCTTTTTCCGGTAGATACTAAATCTTCTATCACAACTACATTTGCTCCTTTTATAATATCACCTTCTATTTGTTTACCCATTCCGTGTTTTTTAGCTTCAGAACGCACGTATCCAAAAGGTAAATTTAAAGCATCAGCAACTAATGCTCCAGGAGCAATACCAGCTGTTGCAACTCCAATGATTGCATCTATATTTTTAAAATTATCCTGAACTAATTTTGACAATTCAATTTTGATGAAATTTCTTACCTCAACGTGTGAAAGTGAAATACGATTGTCACAATAAATTGGACTTTTCCAACCACTTGCCCAAGTAAAAGGTTCATTGGGTTTCAATTTAATTGCATTTATTTGCAAAAGATAATTAGCTATTTTTTCAGCAGCAGTATTGCTTAAATTCATATTTACAAATGTATAAAATTTTTATAAATGATAAGCCATTCTTTATTACCAATTCAAAATTAAATATTGATGATGATTTAGAAACTATTTTTTTCAACAAAACTTTATTTGATAGTTTATTGCAAAGCACTAAAAATATTGATTTTAAAGGAATTATTTTAATTTGTGAAGATGTGGAAATGGTATTTCAACTTTTTGCAAGTAATTATAAATTAATAGAAGCGGCTGGTGGTTTGGTTTTTAACAGTAATAATGAATTACTTTTAATAGAAAGACTAGGCGTTTGGGATTTACCAAAAGGTAAAATTGACTCAGGTGAAACACCTGAAATTGCTGCTTTAAGAGAAGTAGAGGAGGAGTGTGCTGTAAACGGACTTTCTATTGAATATTTGGCTTGTAAAAGTTATCACACTTATTTTTTTAAGGATAAGTATATTTTAAAAAGAACTTTTTGGTATAAAATGAATACTACCTTTAACGGACTTTTGGTTCCCCAAGAAGAAGAAAATATTACTAAAGTTGAATGGCAGCATTTTACTAAAAAGAATATTACTAATTTAAATACTTATGAAAGTATAAAGGACGTTTTGAATAATTATTTCGTTTAAAAATTACAATCAATCCAATTGTAAATCATTGTACATTTATCTGAATTATCCTGTTTTGAAAAAGGTAAAAACAAAAAAGCCCGTAAACACTGAGATTTACGGGCTTTTGATTTGTTTTGTATTACTACTGGCGGAGAGTTAGGGATCCTCCGATTACCATTGAATACCAATTGTTTATCAAAAAACAGTGCTAAAAGAGTGCTAATTTATCCCAACGGTTGATTTGTCTATTTAAAGCCCCTAAAAATAATGAAGTCATACAAAAGCATTGCAAAAAAGTAATTTAGTACCAAATATAATATGGATCGTTTTAGTTATGTTAACAAATAATAAATAAAAGTATATTTGAAAATTAAATAAAATTGCATCTTTATTACATCTAAATTGGAAGTAAAAGTATGCAAAACATCCATATAAATAAGTTATAGGTTATTATTATGACAAATGAAGAATACATTGAATGTTATAGGTTCTGCTTAAAACAAGGCTGGGTTCATAATACCCCTGAGGACTATGTTATGTTGGAATATTTTGATCCAATAAGTGGTCGCCAACCTAAGTATAAATCCCACTTGGATAAAATTGTTAAAAATAAAGATCTTAAAGATGTTCACATTCTGATTGGTGAGGCACCACCTTATTACCCTAATGAAATATTTCCTGAATGGAAAAATCGCAAGTATTTCTATGATGAAAACCAAAGTATGAATACTGGATACTTCAAAGAGCCTTGCAAGCATTTTCTTGAAATAGATGATTGGAAAAACGATAAAAGTACAAAGTTGGATTTATTAAACCGCTTGGCAAATAAAGGGGTTCTGATTTTTGACATTTTTCCATTTCCTATTTTTCAATCAACGGACATTAGAGAAAAAATTGTTTGGGGTGAATCTGAAGAAGATGAAAATGCAGTTTCATCATTTTATTCTTCTAGGCTAAGCCAATTTGATGTTTACTTAGAAACCATTTTTAAAAATCGTTTTCAATGTTTAATAGAATCTTTTAGAGATAAGAAAATACATATTTACATGTTTTCACCCAAGTTATCATCTGTTCAGTTTTTATATTGGCTTAAAGATATCAGCTGGAAAGATAATTTAGTGAAATTTAATGGCGCATTTATTTCTCAAGATTTTGTAATAAATGAAAAAACAGAAAAACCCCAATTTTTTATGACTAAGTCATTAGAAAATTTTGTGTTGAGTCTTGCAAATGAATCAAAAGAAGAAGCACAAACTTTTATTTCAGAAATATTACTAAAGCATCCAATTTTTATGAATGGAAGCGGCAATCCTGACTTCAAAAATTTCGTAAATGGAATAAGAAATTAAGATTAACTAGCTATAACAGCGTGTAAGCAATTTTGCCTTGCCGTATGCGCAAGACAAGGCAATATCAGCTACATGCAAACCGTTACCCCAACAATTCGGTGGACGCCTTTTCTAAATTTGCCTCAGTAAATTTCATTACCTGGGTTCAGTTTTTATTGTCCAAGAAACTGCTTTTAATCTTTCTTGAATCATTTTCAATGTTTTCAAAATGGCTTCTTCCTTGGGTAATTCTCCATATACCAAATTTTTGAAGTCACCATTGTAAATAGTTTTCAACTCATTCCATACATTTTCTAAGTCTTTAAAAATAATTGCTTCATTAGGATGATAATTTAGCCATTTATTATTGTTTCTAAAACTTGCGATATCATCATTGGCTACTTTTAAAAGCATTTCATCAAAAGCCTTTGATTGAAAGAATTTAATGAACTCATCTTGTTTAAGTAACTGATGTAAATCGTAGGTGTGCCGTATCTTTTTCTTTAAATCATCCATTGGGTTTTCGCCATAAGAAAAACGAACCAAACTCATTATTTTCTCGCAAATGGTTCTTATTGGTTCTAATGCCAACAAGTTAAAAGGAAGTAGTCCGTTTTCTTTAGCAATATCAGACTGTTTATTATCTAGCATCATTTGACCAACAAATGAAACGATGCTTTTGGTG
Source organism: uncultured Bacteroidota bacterium (assembly GCA_903888395.1). Taxonomy (GTDB): domain Bacteria; phylum Bacteroidota; class Bacteroidia; order UKL13-3; family UKL13-3; genus JAAFJM01. The sequence goes on from CAISTO010000443.1 coordinate 12,273, forward strand.
GTATAAGGTTCGTAATATCCCAACCATGTAGATTCCAAAATGATAACATCTCTTATTTGTCCGTAACCGCCTTTAAATTCTTTG
>CAISTO010000444.1 GCA_903888395.1 uncultured Bacteroidota bacterium
GGTGGAATGGGCATTACTGGCGAATATCCAATTATGCGCCACATGATGAACTTAGAATCGGTAGTTACTTATGAAGGTACTCACGATATTCATTTATTGATTACAGGGTTAGACATTACAGGAGAAAACGCATTTGTATAAATACATTTATAATTTAATTAAAAAAAAGGCTAAGAGTGAAAACTTTTAGCCTTTTTTTATAGATTATTTTTTAACCCAAACCTTTGGTTTCGTTTCCTTATTTTCTTTTAATTTAAAAAGTAATTTTAAAAAAACCTGAAAATACTTTTAAAAATTGATAGTTATATTTTGGCTAATAATTATATTTTCGCATTTTAAAAACAAACGATCAATTGAATATAAAAATGAAAAATTTTATCCTATTACTTTCTGTCTTTTTAGTATTGCATACCAATGCACAAAAAACAGTAAAAAATGCTGTTCCCGTAAAAACTTTTGTTACCGTTGAAAATACATCGGCAGACGGAAAGTACAAATACACCACGGTTACAAACGATCCATTAGGTGTAAGAACTTACAAATTAGCAAATGGTTTAACAGTAATGATGAGTGTAAATAAGAAAGAACCACGCGTTCAAACTTATATAGCTACCAATGCTGGAAGTAAAAACGATCCTGCAGATAATACTGGTTTAGCACATTACTTGGAGCATATGTTGTTCAAAGGAACCGATGTATTTGGAACAAAAGATTGGAAGAAAGAAAAAGAACAATTAGATAAAATTGATGCTTTGTATGAAGTTTATAACAAAACTACTGACGATAAAAAACGTACCGAAATTTATCATTTAATTGATTCGGTTAGTGGTGTTGCAAGTACTTTTGCCATTGCCAATGAATATGATAAAATGTTAATGTCGATTGGAGCGCAAGGTACCAATGCATTTACAAGTTTAGAGCAAACGGTTTATGTAAATGACATAGCACAAAATCAAATAAGCAAATGGCTAACCATAGAAGCTGAACGTTTTAGAGCACCAGTTTTACGTTTGTTTCACACAGAATTAGAAGCAGTTTACGAAGAAAAAAATATTAGTTTAGACAATGACGGCCGCAAGGTTTACGAAGCATTATTAAGTAATTTATTTAAAAGCCATCCATACGGAACACAAACTACCATTGGAACAGTGGAGCATTTGAAAAATCCTTCATTGGTTAAAATCCGTAATTTTTATAATACTTATTATGTGCCAAATAACATGGCAATTGTATTAAGTGGCGACATTAATCCGGATGCTTTAATAGCAGAAATAGATGCTAAGTTTAGTTACATGCAGCCAAAAGTTATTCCTGTATTTAACAGCCCGGTTGAAAAAGCTAGAACAGAACCAACCATTGTAAATGTTTATGGCCCTGATGCTGAAAATATGATGATAGGCTTCAGATTGCCAGGATCTGGCACAAAAGAAGAAATGCTTTTTACCATGTGTGATATGATTTTAGCAAACTCAAAAGCAGGATTAATTGATTTGAATTTAACTAAAAAACAAGCTGTTTTAGCAGCTTCTTCTAGTGTTTGGGTAAACCACGATTATAGCATTTCGTTTTTAACGGGTAAACCTAAAAAAGGTCAATCGTTGGATGAAGTTCGCCAGTTATTATTAGACCAAATAGAGATCATTAAAAAAGGAAACTTTGATGAAAGTATTTTAAAAGCAATTATTGCTAATTTGAAAATAGCAAAAATTGAAGAGCAAAAATCCAATGGTGGCCGCGCTGGTGCTATGCTTGATGCATTTACACTGAACCGCGATTGGAAAAATTCAGTATCTATGATCAGTGACATGAACAAAATTACAAAAGCAGAAATTGTGGCTTTTGCCAATCAATTTTTTACCAATGATTACGTAGTTGTTAATAAAAAAATAGGGGAGGACAAAGAAATTACCAAAGTTCCAAAACCAATTATTACTCCTGTTAGTGTTAATAGAGATGATGTTTCACCATTTGTTACTAAAATAAATGAAACACCTAATGATAATATTAAACCTAAGTTTTTGGATTATAGCAAAGATTTGATTTTTGATAATTTAAAAGGAAAAGCACCTATTTATTATGTGCAAAACAAAGACAATGATTTGTTCCAATTATATTATGTGTTAGACATGGGTAAATTCAATGATTTGAAACTCCCTTTTGCCATTAACTTATTACAATATTTGGGTACTGATAAAATGACAAGTGAGCAAATTAGTAAAGAGTTTTTTAAATTGGCTTGCGATTTCAATGTGTCGGCAAATAATGAACAAGTATATGTTACTTTAAGTGGGTTAAATGAAAATTTTGAACCTGCTGTAAAGTTATTCGAATATTTATTGGCAAATGCAAAACCAGATACTTCGGCTTTAAATAATTTAATAGAGCGTACTTTAAAAGGCAGAACAGATGCTAAATTGAACAAAAATGCTATTCGCAGTGCGCTTACGGCTTATGCCATGTATGGTGCTAAAAACCCAAATACTTACATGCTTTCAGAATCAGAATTACATGCTTTAAATGCCGCTGATTTAGTAAAAAATTACATACAAAAAATTAGCCAATACAAACATAATATTTATTATTTCGGTCCGCTTTCAGTTGGCGCATTGAAAAACACATTGTCAGTTTACCACAAATTACCTGCTTTGCAACTAGCATATCCGGCAGCTATAAGTTTTAAACGCAATGAAACCAAAGAAAACACTGTTTATTTTACCGATTACAAAATGGTTCAAGCAGAAGTTTCTTGGTTAAATAAATCGGATAAAAATTATGATTCAACAGCCGTACCAACCTTACAATTATTTAACGAATATTTTGGTGGTGGAATGAGTAGCATTGTTTTTCAAACCATTCGCGAGAGCAAAGCATTGGCTTATTCAACGTATTCGTTTTACCAAACTCCAAGTAAAAAAACAGATCCTTATTACACCATAGCTTATGTAGGAACTCAAGCCGATAAAATTAATGAAGCCATTCCTGCAATGAATGAATTATTAACTACTTTACCTAAAATAGATGCCAATATTGATGGTGCAAAAGCATCAATAAAAAACAATATTGAAACAGAAAGAATCAATGATGAATCAGTGATTTTTAATTATGTAAACAATCAAAAATTAGGCATTCACCACGATTTGAGAAAAGATGTGTATGAGCAAATTGATGGCTTAAATTATGACGATGTAAATAATTTTTATAAAACTAATTATACTGGCAAACCTTATTTTTACTCAATAGTAGCCTCTAAAGAAAAAGTAAATTTAAGTGATTTAAGTAAATATGGAAAAGTGGTAGAAGTAAGCATTTCCGATATTTTTGGGTATTAATTATTACGTCATTGCGAGGCACGAAGCAATTTTAATATATAAAAAATGATTCTTACTTCATAATAAAAAAAACTTTTGGTCAGTTCGAACTGACAAATCAAAAAACGCTAATCCATTTATTTGGATTAGCGTTTTTTTGTTAAACAAAAAAATGTCCAACAGTTAACACATTGTTTAAAAATCAATCTTCATTTAGGATGTTACAAAGTTTACATTTGTGCTTTATGATTATTTCTTTCAACAATATCAATATTTCAGTTTTAGTAGTTTTATTACTAAGTGTTTGTGTGCTTTTATTTTATTATTTCCAATATTTTTTAAAACTTGGAACTTATAAAGCCAATGCTGAAAGCTATTCAGAACAGCTACCAATTTCAATAATTATAGCTGCAAGAAATGAATATGCTAATTTAGAAAAAAATTTAAAATCAATCTTAGAACAAGATTATCCCAATTTTGAGGTAATAGTGGTAAATGATTGTAGTTGGGACGAAAGCCAAAAACTGTTAGAATATTACCAAGAAGTATATCCGCATTTGCGTATATGTGAATTAAAGGAACAAGAAAAATATCCTACGGGTAAAAAGTTTGCTTTAACCATGGGAATAAAAGCAGCTTTAAATAACAATTTGATTTTTACTGATGCCGATTGTAAGCCAGCAAGTAACCAATGGTTAGCCTTCATGGCATCAAAATATAATAATGAAAAGGAGTTGGTTTTAGGCTTTTCACCTTATGCTTTCCAAAATGGTTTTATCAATTTAATAGCTCGTTTTGAAAGTGCCGTTACCGCTATGTTTTATTTTTCGGCTGCTATTCATAAAAATGCATTTATGGGAGTTGGACGCAATTTAGCATATACCAAAGAATTGTTTTTTAAACAAAAAGGATTTGCTTGGCACCAACACCTCATTAGTGGCGATGACGATTTGTTTGTAAACCGCGCTGCCTCTCCAACCAATGTGGCTATTCAAATAGATCCAGCAAGTTTTATGTATACCGAAAGCAAAAAAACCTTTTCGGATTGGATTAGTCAAAAAACCAGACATAATGCTACAGGTAAGTTTTATAAAGTTGAACATAAAGCATTTTTAGGAATTTTTTATGCGGCAAACTTATTGTTTTATGTATCAATAATTGGATTGCTAATTATTGATTTGAATTTTTGGAAAATAGTTTTAAGTATTTATTTGTTTAAATTAATATGCCAAAGTGTGGTGTATTTTTTAGCATTTAAAAAACTAAAATACCAAAACCTAACATGGTTTATTATTATCCTTGACTTCCTTTTTGTAATTTATATATACTTGTTTGGAACCATTGGTTTGTTTGCCAAACAAAGGAAAAGGTGGTAAAATGTCTATTTTTACAAAGATTATAAGATTACAATACCGATTTATCAGGAGAAAGATTACAAGATTTATTTAAACTAAAAACTAAGTACTAAAAACTATGGTCTATGGACTATCGTCTATCGTCTACTTAGCTGCTTGAATTCTTTTTAAAATAGAAAGGAATAATCCAATAAGCATAATAATAGTTCCTGCCCAAACCAAGTTAATCCAAGGAAATTTTATAGCTTTCATAATGATAAAATTACCAGTATTGTCAACTTCTGAGGTTTCAATGACTATTTTTTTACTGGTAGGATTTACCGATTTAAAGCTAAACTTGGTTTTTATTTCTTCGCTAAATGCATCAAAACTAGCCGCGGATTTATCTTTTATTCCATAAAGTGGCGTAATTTTATATTCATTATCCAATGTATAAATACTTATTTCGGCACCAATTAATATTTCTGATTGATCAAAATCGTCTTCTTTTTGAACATTAGATGAAATGTTTTTCAATACACAAATGGCATTACTTAAATGTATTGTATCGCCATGTGAAATTTCATGTTTTTTAGTGTTTACAAAATGTGTTTCCCCTTTTTTAGCAGGAACAGAACTTACATAAGTAAATATATCGTGACTAATATAATGTTTGGTATCAGGGTTAGCCACTAAACCAAATTTAGGATTGATTTGAGCATTTGGATATAAGTTAAATTCATAATCAACAGCGCCAGTTTTCTCATTTGTTTTTTTGTAATTTACCTTATAATAAGTATTTACCCATTGTTGGCTGTCGCTTACATAAGTTATTATATAATCGCCCATTTTCAATGGTTTTCCGCCTTCCAAATACACGTTTTCAGTATTACTTTTAACATCAAATTCTGGATTTAAAGCTACCCCAGATTGATTAATTGAAATAACTTCTTTATTTGCTGATGAAACCAAAACACCAATTAATAAAACACCAAAACCAATATGCGCAACCGATGCACCAACTAATTTTATTTTACCTTTAAAAACAGGTTTTAACAAACTTGCATTTCCAATAATGGCATACAATGCCGCAAATAATAATGCAATGAAAATATAGTTTTCTAATTTAAATGCAAAGAAAAGTGCAAAGGCTAAAACTCCAGCAATGATAAAATGCGTAATGATTTTTTTCAAACCTTCAGCACCATTTTTTTTGTATTTTAAAACATGAGCTACACCAGTTAAAGTAGCAATAATAATTGCTAAAGGCATTTGCCATTTATTATAATGGTTAATTACATCGGTAGGAGGAGCCAGTTTTAAATTAAATAAGTTATTGAATACAGGTATAGAAGTAGTTAATATAATTTGAAATGCTGAAATCCCAAGCATTAAACTACCTATAAACATCCAAAATTCTCGGGTATATATTTCATCATCTTTTGCCGATTTTGGAACATATTTTATAATATAATAAATATTTGAAATAATTGCTAAAGAGCCAATTACAATTAAAGGCCATTTATTGATGCTTAGTTTTTCGCTAAATAAAATACCAATTACTAATAAGATTAATGTACTAAAGTTTATCCAAAATATTAAAGGTTTTTTCTCTAAAATTAAAGGAACTAACCATACAAACATCAATACAAAAAGTAATAATTGTCCGCTCATTCCTAAATCGGTAAAAGCATGAACAGATGAGTTTCCTAAAACGCCACTTCTGGTTAAAAATGTAGCATATAAAACCAATATAAAAGTAGTAATTATAAATCCAAAAGTAGCTTGTAAAGCATTGCCAGTGGCACGATAAATAAGCATTAAGTGCATACCTGCAATTAAAGTTAACCATGGAACTAACGAAGCATTTTCAACGGGATCCCAAGCCCAATATCCGCCAAAACTTAAACTTTCATAAGCCCAAAATCCGCCCATAATAATTCCCGCTCCCAAAACCATAATACTAACTAATGCCCATGGTAAAGCAGGTTTTATCCATTCGCTAAATTGTTTGCGCATTAAAGCTGCAATGGCATAAGCAAAAGGAACAACGGTGGTGGCAAAACCAAAAAATAAAGTAGGAGGATGAATGACCATCCAATAATTTTGTAATAAAGGATTCAGTCCATTTCCATCTTTTACTTTACTTAAATAATCAGGCATTTTAAAAATTGGCGCATTTGACATTACGTTTCTTAATAATTCAAAAGGGGAACTTCCAAATTTTAAACCCCAGAATTTAACGCCCAACAACATGCTTGTTAATGCTATTTGCGAAAGCATTACCACAAACATTACTGGATTTGTCCAACTTTTAGCGGTAGCAACAATTAGCCAACCAATAACCATTTGCCAAAAAATCCAAAGTAAGAAACTACCTTCTTGTCCTTCCCAAAAACACGAAATCATAAAGTGAACGGGTAGGTCGCGGCTACTGTGTTGCCATGCATAATGGTATTCAAAATAGTGACTGTAAATGATATAAAATAAACTGCTAACGATGGTTAACACTGAAATGGTATGGACATAAAAACTCCATTTTGCAGTTTTTTTCCAATATTTTTCAAGTGGATTTTTTTCTGCAAAATAGAAAGTAATTGCCGATAAAATAGAAGTGATGAAACTGAAAATAATAGCTAAACGCCCAATATTTCCAATCCATAAATGTTCGCCTTCAAAAATTATATTGCTCATGTATTTAAATTAGAACGCAAATGTAAGGAATCTTAAGCAATGAAATAATTTTTAAAAGTTGAGTGAAGTCAAAAAAAAATGAAGGTTTTGAACTTTTACAATATTTTAAAATTGATATGCTAACTCTTTCATTCATAAATTTTAGCGTTCATGATTGTGTTTAATTTTACAAACTATTTTTTAAAGCGCGTTTTTTTATGCTTATTGCATTAGTAAAAAAAAACATATGAAAAAAATTGCATTATTAATAATCGCATTTGTATCCATCATATTTTCTGCAAACGCTCAAAAAAACGCTGACGATATAGTTGGCGTTTGGGTAACAGGAAGTGGAAAGGCGCATGTTAAAATAGACAAAGTTGGAAACTATTATTTTGGCAGAATAGTATGGCTAAAAGAACCTTTAAATGATTTAGGCAAACCCAAATTAGATAAAAACAATGAAGATGTTACTAAGCTAAATAAAACAATTATGGGAATGCAATTGGTTGGTGGCTTTGAATGGAAAAATGATAATTTATGGGACAACGGTAATATTTATGACCCAGAAAATGGCAAAACGTATAAATGCAAATTGGATTTAGAGAACTTAAGCACCATGAATGTAAGAGGATTTATTGGTATAAGTTTATTTGGAAGAACGGATATTTGGAAAAGAGTTAAATAGATTTTTTTATTTTTATAGTAAAAACCAATGATTAAGCAATCTTTAACCGTAATTATTCCTTGTTACAATGAAGAATTATTGATAGAAAATACCTATCAAAGAGTGAAAGGCGTGTTTAATACGTTAACAGCAATTGATGCCTGCATTATTTTTATAAATGATGGAAGCAGCGATAAAACCGCTGATCAATTAAACATCATTGCAAGTAAAGATGCTACTGTTAAATTAATACATTTTTCCAGAAACTTTGGCCATCAAGCAGCGGTAACGGCCGGTATTAACAATACTGAAACCGATATTGCCATTATTATAGATGCCGATTTGCAAGATCCACCAGAACTTTTTAATGATATGATAGCATTATACAACGCATCAAATTGTAATGCCATTTATTGTGTAAGGAAAACCCGAAAGGGAGAAACTTTTTTCAAGAAAATTACCGCTAAATACTTTTATAAATTAATGGACAGATTGAGCGAAGTTCCCATTCCGCTCGATACTGGAGATTTTAGGCTAATTGATCAAAAAATTATCAATGAATTTAAAAACTTAGGTGAAAAAAATAAGTTTGTACGTGGTTTAATTAGTTGGATTGGCTTTGTTCAAATTCCATTTTATTATGAAAGAAATGAAAGATCAGCAGGCGAAACAAAATATCCTTTTAAAAAAATGTTGCGTTTTGCTTTGAACGGAATACTTTATTTTTCAAAAAAACCTTTAAAATTAGCCATTCAATTAGGACTCATCAGCACATTCATTGCAATGGCATTATTAATTTATATTTTATATGGTTATTTTTTTAGTGGACAAACAGTTACAGGCTGGGCAAGTACATTAACTATTGTGGTTTTCTTTGGAGGAATTCAATTACTAACAATTGGTTTAGTGGCACAATATATTGCTAATATTTTTGATGAAGTAAAAGGAAGACCAGATTATATTATTGCGGATAAAGTAAATTTTTAAATTGTTTTAAAATGTTATTTTCGCATGTTTTCTAAAAATTATTTTTAACAAATAAATATAATAACAAATATTATGAGCGACCCACGTTTAAAACCAGTATTAGATAATTTAAAAAATTTGATGGATGCAGCAGTAGATCATGCCACCAATGAATTTACAAAAATTAGAGCAGGAAAATCTCATCCTTCCATGATAGATTCTGTAAAAGTTGATTATTACGGACAATTAGTGCCAGTAAGTCAAATAGCAAATATTAGCACGCCCGATGCAAAATCAATTTCTATTCAGCCTTGGGAAAAGAATATGTTACAAGCCATTGAAAAAGGAATAGTTATTTCTAATTTAGGCTTTAACCCTAGTAATGACGGAACATTAATTCGTATCATTTTACCACCATTAACTGGCGATAGAAGAAAAGAAATTGCTAAAAAAGCTAAAGGTGAAGCTGAAAATGCAAAAATTGCCATTAGAAATATTAGAAAAGATACGAACGAAACCATTAAAAAATTACAAAAAGATGGTTTGCCAGAAGATGAAGCAAAAACCACTGAAACAAGTGTTCAAAAAACAACAGATGCATACATCAAAAAAATAGATGAACTTTTAGCAATAAAAGAAGCAGATATTATGCAAGTTTAAAAAATATAAAACTTACCTTTTTTATAACTAGCAATGATTCGATATTTCTATCAATCATTGCTATTTTTTCATACTAAAACTTATAATTAACAAATTGAAATTTAAGAATATTGATATCACGCCAATTTTAAAAACAACTGCAAAAATTATTGGCATTTTGTTGCTAGTTATCATATTGAGTTATTTTTCATTAAGGGGTTACTTTTTAAATAAAGCAATTGATAAAGTATCTGCTAAGTTTAAAAAAGAATACAACGCTGAATTTAAAATCCAAAATGCATCTTTCAAAGGAATTAGTGGGATAGAATTAGAAAAAATAACATTGGTTCCTAATAACAGTGACACGATTATTCGAATAGATTATTTTACAGCAAGTGTTAGATTTTGGTATTTGTTATTAGCCGATATTAGGATAAAAGACATTGGTTTAAATACTGGTTTTATTCAATTAGTAAGAAAAGGAGAACATAAAAACTTTGAAGATTTTTTAAGTAAAAAGGACAGTATTACTTTAGATTCAATTGATACAGAAACATTGAACGAGCCAATTAAAAAAGTAAATTACGCTAAATTAGTTTATAAACTAATGTCTAGGTTATTTGCCCAAGTTCCTAACGAAGTATTGATTGAAAACTTTGATTTAAAAATAGTTGATAACGAAAAAAACGTATCTTTTAATTTAAAAAAACTATCGCTTAACAACCAAATATTTGATAGTTATATCCATGTAACAACAAACTCAACATCGCAAATTTGGAAAATAAAAGGAACTGCTAATCCTCATAAACACCAAGCCGATTTAAACTTTACAAGAACGGATTCTCAAATGGTTCAAATTCCCTATTTAGATGATAAATTTGGAATAAAAACAGGCTTTAATAATATTCGTTTTCAGTTAGATGGATTTAAATTTGATGACGAAATGTTAAGTATTACCGGTGCTGCCGCAATTGATAGCTTAATGCTTAACCATGCTCGAGTAGCAAAATCAGATGTGATTATTAATCATGCCGATGTGAATTATAAATTCCTTTTTGGTCCAGATTTTTTGTCGTTGGATAGTTCAACAGTAGTAACATTTAATACCACAAAATTTCATCCTTACTTTAATTTAACAGAAAGAAAAATAGAAGAAATTACTGAAAAAAGAGCACCTAGGAATAAAGAAAACATGTTCTATAAATTCTTTAACAAATACATTGTTACCATGAGTATTCAAACGGATAAAACGCCTGCGCAAGATTTTATCAATTCTTTGCCAGCTGCTTTATTTAGCCACATTCAAGGCATGGAGGCTACTGGTAGTTTTACTTACAGATTAGATTTTAAATTGGATATTCACAAACCTGATGAAATGGTTTTTGATAGCAAAATTGATAAAGATAATTTACGAATTAGTCGTTATGGTGCTGCCAATTTATCAAAACTAAATGAAAGTTTTATGCATACACCTTATGAAAAAGGAAGGGCATTGCGTTCATTTATGGTGGGTGCCGAAAATACCAATTTCACAAGTTATGAATTAATTTCACCATTTGTAAAAAATGCAATTTTAACAACGGAGGATCCCTCATTTTTGTATCACCGAGGATTTGTAAATGAAGCATTTCGCCAATCTATTGCAAAGAATATTAGGTCTGGTAAATTTGCCCGTGGTGCAAGCACCATTAGCATGCAATTGATAAAAAATGTATTTCTTACAAGAGAAAAAACAATGGCTAGGAAGCTAGAAGAAATTTTGTTGGTTTATATCCTTGAAAACAATTACATAGTTTCGAAAGAACGCATGTTTGAAGTTTATTTGAACTTAATAGAATGGGGTCCAAATGTGTATGGAATAGGGGAAGCATCACAATTTTACTTTCAGAAATCAGCCAATGAATTAACTTTAAATGAAGCCTTATATTTAGCTAGCATTGTTCCAAGTCCAAAAGGATTTATGTATAAATTCGAAAAAGATGGTACCATTCGTCCTTACATGGAAAAATCGTTTAAGTTTATTGCCAATAAAATGGTAAGTCGTAGCCTCATTCTTCCTGATGACACCATTGGGTTAAATTATAAAATTAACATTACTGGTGCGGCTAAAACTTATATTTTTAAAAATGATTCAATAGTAAACGATAGCATCATCATTGATGAAAATGGAATCATAGAAAGTACAGAGGAGAAATAGAAATGTATAAAAAATTTACTTATTTATATATTGCATTTGCCTTAGAATTACTGCTAATATTTTATTTAAAAAATGTATTTGAATTCATTTTAAGTCCAATAATTATTATGGGTGCTGGTATCTTTTTATCTGTTTATCCTTATTTTATTTTAAAAATTAATCCTAGTAGTTTTTTAGAAGAAAATAAACCCAAGAATTTATCATCAAAACCTAATTTTAAAACAATTACTTTATTGTTTTTCGGTTTAAGTTTAATAACAATTATTGTTGCAAATATAATAATAATTAAAAATCCAATTGATGTAACACAGTCGGATATTTTACCTTTTATTGATGAAATTTTTGTCAATAGATTTATAAATAATGAGCTTGTTTATGCTCCTTATACAGGTTTTAACTATGGTACATTCACACCTGGCTACTTGCCTTTTCATTGGTTTCCATTTGTAATTTGTAAATATTTAAATTTAAAATTCCAATGGATTGTAGTCATTATATTTTTAATAGCTTGTGCCATTTATACGGTGGTTTTATATCATAATATTAAGAATAAATTTTGGCTAATTATAAATTGTACTTTGCCCTTCATTTTATTGTTTTCTATTTATTTAAAAACGGGTAGAACTGCTGTTCAAAGCATTGAAATAATGATTTTGGGATATTATTTAATTTTAGCTATTTCCCTTTTTTCTAAAAACGTTTTTATTAAATCAATAGGTCTTATTTTACCTTTATTATCTAGGTACTCATTTTTGTTTTGGTTACCTATTTATTTTTATAATTTATTGCGTAGAAACTATAAAATATTTTTACAAGTTTCAATTATTTTAGGTATAATGGTTTTATTGTTTTTCATCATTCCTTTTGTATTGCCAATACCTGAAATGCTAAAGTCGTTTAATGCCAATTATACCACTTCAATTTTAGGCGAATGGAAAGGTCAAAGCTGGCAAGCTCCAACCGATAGACCTTTTCAATTGTTTCAAGGATTGGGATTTGCAAGTTGGTTTTATCAGTTTGGAAATGGATCACTTTTAGATAAAATAATGTTGAACAAAAACATCCTATTTATTTTAAGTATTTTATCAAGTTTTGCTATTATTGTTCTACAATCTAAAATTAGAAAAGTAATTGGTGCAAATATGTTTTCGTTGTTAACTTTAAAATTTATGTTAACTATATTCTATGCTTTTATTATGATTCCTTACGATTACTTAAATTGGTTACCTTTAATAGTTTCAGTTGTAATCTTATCTCGAATTAATCATCAATCATTTAATAACACTCAAATTTAATATATATGCATATTTCTGTTGTAAGTCCCATTTATAAAGCTGAAAATATTATATCGGAATTGGTAAGTAGGTTGCAGTTTGAATTATCAAAAATTACTGATGATTTTGAAATAATTTTAGTGGAAGATTGTGGCCCTGATAATTCTTGGGAACAAGTGTTAATTGAATCAAATAAAGACAATAGGGTTAAAGGTATTAAGTTAAGCAGAAATTTTGGTCAACACCATGCCATCACTGCTGGCTTAGACGCAAGTAAAGGCGATTGGGTGGTGGTAATGGATTGTGATTTGCAAGACAGGCCAGAAGAAATAGTTAATTTGTATAATGAAGCTAAAAAAGGTTTTGATATTGTATTTGCCCGTAGGGTTGATAGACAAGATAGTTTTATAAAAACCCAATCTTCCAAATTATTTTATAAAGCTTTCACTTATCTTTCTGGCATTCCGCAAGATGGAACCATTGCTAATTTTGGAATTTATAGCAGAAAAGTAATCAATTCAATTAACTCAATGAGGGAATCAATGCGTGCTTTTTCACCAATGGCTCGTTGGGTTGGTTTTAAAAAAACTGCCATTGATGTAACCCATGCTGAACGTTTTGAAGGTAATACTTCTTATAGTTGGAGTAAATTAATTAATTTAGCCATAGGAATAGCTGTTGCCTATTCTGACAAACCATTAAAATTAACCATTAAACTTGGATTCTATATTTCATTGTTTTCTCTGTTGTATGCACTTTACAATGTATTTGCTTCACTTTCGGGCATTATAAATGTGAGTGGTTATGCAAGTTTAATAATATCAATTTGGTTCTTTTCTGGTCTAATTATTTTTATTTTAGGAATTGTTGGACTTTATATTGGAAAAACTTTTGAGGAAATGAAACAAAGACCACTTTATTTAATTGATGAGAAAACTTTTTGATGGAAATAATACAGTTAAAATGGGATACTGATTTTTTTGGATACAAGGTTGGCAAATTGTTGTTGAATGATAATAATTTAGACGAAAATTTGTTGATTAATAACGATTTCAAACTAATATATTTATTCTGTAACGAACCACTTTCAGAAGATTTAGTTAAAAAACACAACTTGTTTTTAAGTGACGAAAAAATTGATTTAATTACAAATGTTTCCAATTTGACTTTTAATAAATTTGAAAATGAAAACTTATTTGAGCTCACTATATTAGATGATAATTTACTGGATTTGACTTTTCAAAGTGGTCACTTTTCTAGGTTTAAAATTGATTCAAATTTTAAAAATAATGAGTTTGAAACTTTATATACTGCTTGGATTGAACAATCAATATCACATAAAAACGCTGATAAGGTAATTGGTTTTTCAATAAATAATAAAGTAGTTGGATTTATCACTTTTGTATTAAAAAATAACATGTTTGATATTGGATTAATAGCTGTAAACGAACAGCACAGAAGTCTTAAAATAGGTAAGCAATTACTAACATATGTGTTTAATTATTCTTTATCAAAAAACGTTGATTTTGTAACAGTAACAACTCAAAACAAAAACCAAGGAGCCTTGAACTTTTATTTAAAAAATGGCTTTTCAATTAATAAAACAACTTACATTTATCATTTATGGAAGTAAAAAATATTCCTTTTAATAAACCTTTTCTTACAGGAAAAGAAAATCAATACATATTTCAAGCGGTAGCTTCGGGGAAAATTTCTGGCGATGGTATTTTCACCAAACAATGCCATGAATTTTTTGAGAAAAAATATGGTTTTAAAAAATGCCTTTTAACTACATCGTGTACCGATGCATTAGAAATGGCCGCCATATTAATTAACATTCAGCCTGGCGATGAAGTAATCATGCCTTCTTATACGTTTGTGTCTACCGCAAATGCTTTTGTGTTACGTGGCGCAAAAATAGTTTTTGCAGATTGCAATTTGCAAAATCCAAATTTAAACACGGTCGATTTAGAAGCTTTAATTACACCAAAAACAAAAGCGATTGTTCCGGTTCATTATGCGGGTATAGCTTGTAACATGGATGTAATCATGGATTTAGCAAATAAGTATAATTTATTTGTGGTAGAAGATGCCGCACAAGCAATTGATAGTTTTTATACGAACATCAATAATGAATCAAAGCCATTAGGAAGCATTGGTCATTTAGCAGCATTTTCGTTTCATGAAACAAAAAATATCATGTCGGGTGAAGGGGGAATGCTGGTTATAAATGATGAAAATTTTATACAAAGAGCCGAAATAATCAGGGAAAAAGGTACCAATCGTTCCGCATTTTTTAGAGGGGAAGTAGCAAAATATAATTGGGTTGATATGGGAAGTTCTTTTTTACCATCCGATATCATTGCAGCCTTTCTTTTTGCGCAATTAGAAAACTTAGATGACATTCAAAAACGCAGAAAAGAAATTTGGAATTTTTATAATCATGCGTTGAAAAATATTGCTGAAATGGGTCATTTGCAATTACCTAATATTCCCAATTATGCCAGTAATAATGCCCATATGTATTATGTGGTTTGTAAAAATTTAGCCGAAAGACAAGGATTAATCGATGCCTTAAAAAAGAACAATATTCTATCGGTTTTTCATTATTTATCACTTCATCAATCTCCATTTTATATTGATAAACATGATGGCAGAAATTTGCCAAATTCGGACTTTTACAGTGATTGTTTATTGAGATTGCCTATGTTTTATGAGTTGACGGAAAGCGATTTGATATTAATTACAAACACTATCTCCGAATACTTTAACAATCAATAAAATAATTTATTTTTTACTGAATACAGCATACTGAACTTCCCTTCCTTTTTTGTCGGTATAATTAAAAGTGGTGTCCATTTTTAGTGTGTTGCACTTAGCAAGTTTTTCAAATGGAGTGGCATATTCCACTGGCGAAAACCAATTGTCCCAAATAATTACTTGGTTTGAATCTATCAGGTTAAAATCTGAAATGTCGTAATACATTTTACAAGATTTTTTGTCAAATGGATCAATGTTTAAAAAGAATGAAATTCCTACATCAGAAATAATCACTGTTTTGTTAGGATGGTACATTTTTAAATATGGAATCACACTGTTTTTTACAACTTTTTGAGTACTTTCTAGTTCAAAATTTTCAGGTATTTTATAAGATGCTGGACTGTTTAAAAAAGGAAAAATTAGGAGCAATAGAATAATTGTGTATTTTGTAAAATTAGCTAATTTAATATTTAATTTTAGCGTTAGTAATTCAATATAATTAAATCCGTCTAACACAATCATTGCCATTAATGGCATTACAAATACAAACACACGAGATAAACCCATAGAATTAAATATTCCCAAAGCCCAAAAGCATGAGTGTGCAATAAAAAATGCCATGAAACAACCATATATTAACCACAATTTTTCATTGAAAAAATGTGTTTTAGCGTTGTTTTTAAACAGAAAATTGATCATAAAAATTCCACCAAGAATGAACAACGAATATTCCACAAAACCCATTTGAAAAAACAGTTGTTCTAAAAAGTGGTACCAAGTTCCTTTTCCATAAACACTACCAAGGTGAGCATAAGGAATTTTATTAAATACCCACAATAAATCATGGTAATAAAAACTACCTATAACCGACATGATAGCATGTCCAATTGCTAAGAATGGAATGAATTTTATTTTTTTAGATAAAAATAAATAAATAAAAAATACACCTAAAATGATTAATCCTTCTGAACGAACAAAGGGTAAAAATGAAATGATAGAAACACCTAAAATGTTTTTGTTTTTAACGATTAAATAAATCGATAACATGAGCATGGCTGCAGACAAGGGCTCTGTTAATCCTGAAAGCGTTACAGTAACATAAAGTGTAATGGAATATAATATGATAGCAATCCACTGACTATTTTTTGTGTTAAATGTTTGTAGCGTTTTGTAAGTGTAAATACAAGCAATTAAACTCATCAAAATATTGAAAATCATGATGCCTTTAAAGCCCATAAATGTAAAAGGAAATGCAAGCATGGTAAAAACAGGTTTTGCCCAATGGTCAAAAAAGTTCTCTGGATGTTGTAATGCAAATTTTGAATATTGGTAATGAAAGGTACTGTCGCCACCACCACCTGTTCCCTCCATGTATAAAGCAACACAAACTAATATGGTTGCAATGATGGTAATTGAAGTGTAAAATATTTTTTTTGAATTTAAAAAATCAATCATTTTTTACTGTTTAAATAAGCCGTATTTTATAATACAATAAATAGCCCTAAAACCATCTTTCCAGTTTATTTTTTTTCCTTCGGCATAAGTTCTGCCATAATACGAAATGCCAACTTCATAAATTCTTATATTGGGAATTCTACTAATTTTTGCGCTTACTTCTGGCTCAAAACCAAACCTGTTTTCTTTAAATTGTATAGATTTTATAATGTCAGATTTGAATAATTTATAACATGTTTCCATGTCGGTTAAGTTTAAATTATTAAACATATTACTCATAAAAGTAAGTACAGCATTTCCAATAGAATGCCAGAAAAACAATATTCTGTGAGGTTTCCCCCCCATAAATCGAGTACCATAAACTACATCTGCAAATCCATCTACTATTGGTTTTAATAAAATATTGTATTCATTTGGGTCATATTCCAAATCGGCATCTTGAACAATTATATAATCGCCACTTGCTTCTTTTATTCCAGTATGAATAGCTGCTCCTTTTCCTTTGTTAATGGAGTGTTCCACAAATTTGATGTGAGGATATTTTTCGGCTTTTAATTGAATAATTGTAGCCGCTGTATTGTCTTTTGAACAATCGTTCACTATAATTACTTCTTTTTGTATGTTGTTTATCAATACTACCTGATCTACTTTTTCAAGTATTTTATGAATAGTTGCTTCTTCATTATAAGCAGGAATGATGATGGAAAGTAATGCCATTTGAAAGTATTTTTTTATTTTTTAAATTATTTATCTGATTTTTTATAAAGCTCAATCATGGCATTTTTTTCTTCGAATCGTTTCAATAAAACAATTTTATTATTGGCTAATAAACTGTCTAAACCGTTCAAGTTTTCATTCGACACATTCAAAAAATATACATTATTAGAATCATTCATTTGAAGGCCAAGATTAGCAAACTTTTTATCTATAAACCCATCATAAGGATTGTCTAACACACAAAACATTAAAAATGGGGCGTAAATTTGTTCCTTAAAATTCGATTTTTGTAAATAGTCAACCATTTTAACTTGAACTTTTAACAAGGTGGTATAACTTAAATCTGTGTCACCAAAATTTTTGTTTTCATTACTTCTATAAATATTAATACTGCCTAAAACCACTATGATTGAAATGATGGTAATTGCATAATACGATTTTGATATACTGCCAATAAAAATGGCGCAACTTATTAGCATTAATGGAATTACGGCAAAAAGGTAACGCGTAGAAAAGAAATTGATAGCTGCAAAAAGTGAGAATCCAAGTGTAAGCACAGCAAATGAAATCAATATCATTTGAATCTCTTTTGATAGTTTGTTTTTAAGATATACATATGAAACTATAGCTGTAATTAAAGCAATTAAGTAAATGATATTTCTACCTTGGGAAATAAATAAAATCAAAAAAGAACTTTCCATTTTATGGCCAATCTCTTTAAAGTCAATCATGTTGGTATGAAGGGGGAAAAACAACCAACCAAATTTTATTTTTTGAAGTATAAAAAAACTGAATCCTGCTAAAAACAGACAAGTGATAATTGAAATATTTACTAAAAATTCTTTTTTATTGATTCTTTTTAAATACCATTCTATTCCTGAAATAATAACAAAAGCCGGAATCAAACAATAGGCGCTTTCTTTGCTTAAAAGTGCGGTAACTACTGTAATTCCAAATCCAATCCAATGGCGTTTAAAGTAAAACCAAAATGACCAAAGAAATAATAAACCCAACCAAATTTCACTTAGCAAAAAGGTGCTTTGTGCTAAAAATATTGGCTGAATAAAAACCAATAATGTTGCTAAAAATCCAGTAAAATAGGAATTTGTCCATTTATAAGTTATCCAATAAACACTGACTAAAAGTATAATTGAAATAATTAAAGGAAATAAATGTGATATAGGTAGGCTATGTCCAAATAATTTCATCCAAAGTGACGATAAAAAATAAAATACCAACGGATGTCCACGGTATAATTCTGTATGAATGCTGCCTGGCAATAAACTGGGTCCTTTTTCTGCCATTTCTCTTATTGCAGGTAAATATGACCAAGCTTCATCCCAAAAAAATGGAAGTGACATGGCTTCTAATTTCAATAAAATGAATACAATAATTAATAGAAATAGTAACCAATGATAAGGTTGGCTTATAAGTGTTGATTTTTTCATTTTTAAATAGCTGCCAAATAAATATTTTAGCCCTTTCAAAGAGTCAATTAAATAAAATAATTATTTTTAAGTTGTAATGTTTATCATGCGATAATAAATTAGTAAATTGATTTAAACAACCATGACCCCAGAATACTATAAAGAATATTACCATTTAGAGCGCAGCAATTGGTGGTTTACAGCCCGTCTAGAAATTTTAAAAAGTCAAATTGAAATAATGTTTCCTCATAAAAACGATTTGAATATTTTAAATATTGGAGTGGCTACAGGCGCAACTTCTCAAATGCTTGAAATGTTTGGAAAAGTGAAGTCAATAGAATATGATGAGGTTTGCTTTAATTTTGTAAAGGAAAAATTACAAATTGATATTGAACAAGGAACTATTTTAGATTTACAGTTTGCAGAAAATTCTTTTGATTTGGTTTGCGCTTTTGATGTAGTTGAACACGTAGAAGACGATCAATTAGCAGTAAAAGAAATGATCAGGGTTTGTAAAAGCAAAGGATTTGTGTTTGTAACAGTACCAGCTTTTATGGATTTATGGAGCAAACACGATGAAATTAATTATCATTTTAAACGATATACCAGCAAAACACTATTGCCACTTTTTGATTCAAATACTGGTAACGTCATTTATCATTCCTACTTTAATACCATTTTGTTTCTACCTATTTATTTGGTCAGGTGGATAAGTAATAAATTCCCCAAACTATTCAAACGCGATGGAAGTGGTTCCGACCACAGTATGTTTGAATTAGGCTTTTTAAATAAAGTGCTTTATGCAATATTTTATGCTGAAAATATTTTATTGAAAAGACTTGTAAAATTGCCATTTGGAGTATCATTCATGTTAAGTTTTAAAAAGAAATAACGTCTTATTTAAATCTGTTCAATTAAACTTTTTGATTTCAATCCATGACCACTAAAAAGGGAAACAATGGTTTGGTCTAAACTTCCTTGAATATATTTTTCTAAACCAGCAATGGTGGCCGCACTTGTGGGTTCTATATAATTTCCCATGGCTGCTATTTTAATCCAAGCATCTTTTATTTCCGCCTCATTTACTTTTATAAATGTTCCTTTTGTTTCTTTAACAGCATTTAATATTTGCTTTGCTCTTGGCGCATTGATAATGGCTATGCCTTCGGCAATGGTATTACTGGAATAGTTATTATCTGAATTTTTTGTATCAAAAAAAGCATCATATAGTGGGCAACAAGTTTCCGTTTGAACAGCAATTATTTTCGGCATTTGATGAATAATTCCAGCTTTTAATAACTGACTAAAACCAATAAAACAACCAATAATTAAAGTTCCATTTCCCGCTGGTAATACCAATGAATCTGGACTTTTCCATCCTAATTGTTCGCAAACTTCAAAAGCAAAAGTTTTAGTTCCTTCAAAAAACCATGGATTATAACAATGGCTTGCATAATAAATATTTTTTGCAGCTTCCCAAGCAGCAATTGATGTATCGTTTCTATCGCCTTTTATTTTATTGATCCTTGCTCCGTAAGCCAACATTTGACTTATTTTACTGTTACTAGTATTTTCCGGTAAAAATATTTCACAATTTATTTGCGCTTTTGCGGCATAAGCTGCAATGGCACACCCCGCATTCCCGCTGCTATCCTGAACTATTTTTTTAACTCCAAGTTGCTTTGCTTTACTAATTAAAGTGGTAGCTCCTCTATCTTTATAACTTCCTGTACTAAAAAGCTGTTCATGCTTGATATAAACTTCTTTCCCATTCAGTTTTATTTTTTCAATGGGTGTAAATCCTTCGTTTAAACTTACAATCCCTTCTTGTTGATTGATCGCTATTGCATCTTCATATCGCCATAAATTTGGATAGGCATTCTTTATTTTTTGCAAATCAAATTTTGCATCAATTTCTATATCAAGTAAATTTCCATTTGGCGAAATCCAAATAGGTTCATCTATATTAAAACTTTCATTTTTGTCTTGTTCAATTAATTTCATAGCTAACAATTATAACATTTATTGTTAGATTTATTTAAAATTTGTTTAATTATGCACTATTCTAATTTGTTAACAAAAAATTTAGAAATAAGCATTTTACTTTTGAAAGGTAAAAAAAAACAATATTATGAAAATTAAAAGTATACTATTTGTCAATTTTAAAATAAGTTTATTGACTATATTCTTGTTTTTTTTATTTTCTAATAATGTAAAAGCAGATCATTTAGTTGGTAGCGATATTAGTTATCAGTGTACTTCTACACCTGGTATATATAAAGTTTCTTTAAAAATATATAGGGATTGTGCTGGAGCATATATGTGTCCTGGTTGCGCAAGTACTCCCGGAAGTATGTCTGGCTGTACTACAGCAAATGCCTGTTGTGGATTTAGTAATACCATAATTGGAAAAGATGCGGGATGTGCAGGCGTTAATTTTGGAAGTTTTACTTTATCAGCTGTTATTTCCACAAGCGGATACGATA
>CAISTO010000445.1 GCA_903888395.1 uncultured Bacteroidota bacterium
ATAGTTGATATTTATGATAATGAAATAATAGATACACTTAGTTATCTAATTGAAAATAAAGGCAAAGAATCATTACTGAAAACCATAGATTTAAAAGCCAATATTGAATTTAATTATTCAATTGATTATTTGACTTCAAAGAATTTATCTTTAATTTATTTAGAAAGAGGAAACGCTTTAAATTATACTAAACAAAATTAACAAAAACTTTTTCCCTTTTATCTGTTTATAATTGCAAAGCTTTTTAAAATATGTTATTTAATTTTTCAGTGGTATTTGTTACGTTTTGGTTCATGGAGTTCATGGCTTGGTTTACGCATAAGTTTGTAATGCATGGTTTATTATGGTATTTGCATAAAGATCATCACCAAGTGGAACCAGGTTTTTTTGAAAAGAACGATTCGTTTTTTTTGATATTTGCCATTCCAAGTGCTTATTGTTATGTAACAGGATTAATGTATCAAGATTTTAGATTATATATTGGGATTGGAATTTCGTTATATGGTTTTGCATATTTTATCATTCATGAAATAATCATACATCAACGTTTTAAACTTTGGAGCAGGTTGGATAATAGGTATGTAAAAGCCATTCGCAGAGCGCATAAAATACATCATAAATATTTAGGAAAAGAAGATGGCGAAAACTTTGGAATGTTAATAGTACCTTTAAAATATTGGAAAAACCCAAATTCAACTAATTAATGAGTTTATATGCCTGGTTAATGTTAGGTTCTTTTATTGGACCATTTGCTTTAAGCTTCGATAAAAAAGTAGCTTTTTACAAATGGTTTAAACCTTTATTTATAGGTATATTTATCAATGCATTTTTGTTTATTTTATGGGATGGTTGGTTTACTCGTTCTGGAATTTGGTGGTTCAATAACGATTATGTTTTACCTTTTCGTATCAATGATTTACCAATTGAAGAATGGCTTTTTTTTATAGTTGTTCCTTTTGCAAGCGTATTTATTTATGCATGTATCAAAGCATATTTTTCTGATAAATTCTTTCTGCCATTTGTATCAATAATCAATTATACTTTCATTGTTTTATTTGTTGTTGCTTGTGTTTTATTTAACGATAAAACGTATACTTTGGTAAATTGTGCATTGGCATTGGCTTTATTGCTTTTGCATCAGTTCTATTTTAAAAAATCGTACATGGCTTATTTTTGGATGGCCTATTTTGTTCATTTAATACCATTTTTATTGGTAAATGGAGTGCTTACTGGTGCAGTAACTCCCGAGCCTGTAGTTGGCTACAACACCAATGAAATAATAGGTTTGCGCATTTATACTATTCCAATTGAAGATACCATATATGCACTCACATGTCTTTTAATTCCAATAAGCGTCATGGAATATTTATTGGACAAAAAATAATTTTTTATATCCAAGCTACTTTCTCGTTATTCGTAAAAAAATATTTTATGAAAAAGACTTTATTTTCTAATCAATTATTTGCCATTTGTTTTTTATTTAGTTTCAGTTTTTCAACTTCATTTGCGCAGCAAAATTTAAGCATAGAAAAATTGTGGCAATTAGGCAGAGTTTCTGATCAACAGGTTTCTCCTGATGGTAAAACAATAATTTTTGGTGTTAAAAATTATGATATAAAAGCCAATAAAGGAACCAATATTATATATAAATGTGATATCAATGGTGGCAACAAAATAGCAATTACCAATGCTGAAATGAATGCTTTTAGTGCAAGGTTTACACCAGATGGTAAAAAAATAAGTTTCCTGACAGTTTTTGGAAGAAATGTTGCTTTATTTGAAATGAACCTAGATGGTAAAAATGAAACGCTTGTGTTGAATATTCCTGGTGGAATTAGTGGTTATAAATACTCGCCAAAAATGAACAACATAGCCTTTACTGCCGATGTGAAATTAGACAAAGAAGTAAAAGAAATTTATCCAGATTTAGATAAATGCAATGCAAGAATTATTGATGGTTTGTTTTACCGTCATTGGGATAGTTGGCACGATTACGCATATAGCCATTTGTTTATTGTACCTTATTCAAATGGTCAAATCAATGGTGATGCAATTGATATCATGAAGAATGAAAAGTTTGATTGTCCGCTTCAACCAAATGGCGATGATGATGAGTTTAATTGGAATCCTGCCGGAACTAAATTAGCATATGATAGTCGAAAATTAACAGGAACTGCTGAGGCAATTTCTACCAATAGCGATATTTATTTATATGATTTAATTTCAAAACAAACTTCAAATATTTCTTCATTGAACGAAGGATATGACAGAAATCCGCAATTTTCGCCCGATGGAAATAAAATTCTTTGGTTAAGTATGCAAGGCAAAGGAAATGAAAGCGATTTGAATAGATTGGTTTGCATGGATTTGTTAAACAAAGACTTGTTGATTAAAGAAATTACTGGCAAAAGTAATTTTGATTATCCAATTGAAAATTTTCAATGGAGTAACGATAACAAAAGCATTTATTTTACTGCACCATATAAAGGAACCAAGCAACTGTTTGAATACAATTTAATTGTTAAAAAAGGTAAAGATAACATTACTCAAATATCGAATACTGAAACGGATTATGGTTCATTTTGTGCCATTACCAATGATAAAAAAACAAGTTTTGTAATTGGTAAAATGAGTATTTCGCTACCAACAGAACTTTTTGTAATTGACTTAAAAACTAAAACGGAAACACAAATTACTTTTACCAATCAAGATATTTTAAACCAAACCCAAATGGGTAAAGTTGAAAAAAGAATCACCAAAACTACCGATGGAAAAGATTTGTTAAGTTGGGTTATTTATCCGCCAAATTTTGATGCAACAAAAAAATATCCAACCTTATTGTATTGTCAAGGTGGACCGCAAAGTGCGCTTACACAATTTTTTAGTTATCGCTGGAATTTTCAATTAATGGCTGCCAATGGTTATATTGTTATTGCGCCAAACAGGCGCGGAATGCCTGGACACGGAAGTGAATGGAACGATGCCATTACGGGTGATTATGGTGGACAATGTATGAAAGATTATTTAAGTGCCATTGACGATATTAGCAATGAACCATATGTAAATAAAGATAAATTAGGTGCAGTAGGGGCAAGCTTTGGCGGATATTCAGTTTATTGGTTAGCAGGAAATCATAACAAACGTTTTAAAACATTTATAGCTCATTGTGGCATGTTCAACATGGAAAGTTGGTATGGAACCACCGAGGAAATGTACTTTGCCAATAACGATAATAAAGGTCCATATTGGAGTCAAACTGAACACCCAAATAACTTTGATGCATCGCCACATAAATTTGTTAAAAACTGGGATTCTCCCATGTTAGTTATTCATAACGAAAAAGATTTTAGGGTGCCGCTAGGACAAGGAATGGAAGCTTTTACAGCTGCGCAATTAAAAGGTGTTCCTAGCAGGTTTTTATATTTCCCTGACGAAAACCATTGGGTAACCAAACCTCAAAACAGTGTGCTTTGGCAACGTGTTTTCTTTGATTGGTTAGCTAGAAGTTTGAAGTAGATTTAAATATTGTAAAAGTAATATTATTTTGTTGATGAGCTTATTTCTTCATCAAAATGATATTGCTTTAATGCAGTAATAATTGCGAAGCTACCCCAAAGAATAATAGCTATTTTATCAGTTTCGCTGTAGTTGTTTAAAAACCCATGAATCAGGAAAGTACTTAATCCAACTAAAATGGAAATAGCTAATATTTTTACTTCCGTGTTTTTTGATTTAAATATAATTTGATACCCATCTCGGTAAGCTAAATATATAATAGCTAAAAAGGTAAGTAAACCTAACCAACCACTTTCGGCTAATGGTCCTAAATACTCACTATGGCATGTGCCATTATCACCAAAATATGTAGTAATTGCTGTTTCATATTCTGGCTCTTGATACACACCATATGTGAAAGAATAAGTTCCTGGTCCAAAACCTAGTATGGGCCTTTCTTTATTCATGTTTAAAGCTGCCACATACCTATTAACTCGCTCTAAATTTGAAACATCATTATTAATATTACTTACAGATTCCAAATGTCTATCAAATCCCTCAGAACTGTTTTGTTTATTCAATGATAGCCTGTAAATAATTTCATCGCTATTAACAAAAATCAAAAACACCAAAGTTGAAAGCGCTATAATTAATACTTTGAATCTAATATTTAACCAAATCAAACCAAGTAAAACAGTGGCTCCTGCCAAACTAATCCAAGCAGCTCGGGTGTAACTTAATATTACGCCTAATACAAAAACCAATAATGTAAATGCAGTAATTATTAGCAGCCAAGTTGGAATTTTAAGTCGGAAAGCATAAATTATATTTAGCAATAAATAAGGAATAAAAAACGCCAAAGCTGCAGCATAAACTCCATGTCCAATATAAAAAGGTTGATTAATTGTAAAAGATACAATTTGAGCAAAATCGTATTTTGCATGTTGCACAAAAGTATAAATTACAACAATGATCAAACCTGCAATATGTAACCACAAAAAAGCATGAATATTTTTTATATTTTTAAATAATACAACAGTTAAAAAATAAAAAGTAGTTACATACCAAATTCTTGCTAAAACAAATTTTACAGAAACCAATACCATTTGGCTAAAAAAAGTATCAAAAATTAGCCATGCTAGATTTATTAAAATGGCAATGGCAATAGGCTGTTTAAAGATTCTGTAATCGTAATTTCTGTCAATAATAAATTTGAAAAGTACCGTGGCAGTTAGTAAAATCAGTAAAGGTTCATCAGGTAAACTAATGCCTAATCCACCGCCAATATTATCAAATTCAATGGAAAGAGGAATGATAAATGAGAGAAATAAAATCAATAAATCGGAGCGAAAAACTGCTGCAACTAATACTAAAACAACAAAAGGCAACACACTTAACCATTCAAAACCAAGCCATAAAGCAATAATATTAAGTAAAATAAACCCAATACCAATGCCATAAAACCAATGCTGACTTTGTTTTAATTCCAAAATTTATGCGTTGATATTTATTTGTTTTATTTTTTCTGTAAAAAGCAAAACGATGCAGCCCAAAACAAATGAACCAAATATAGAAACAGCTACAATAAGCCATCTAACTGGAGAAGCTTTTTTTTCTGAAGTAGTAGCCTGCTGAAGGATAAATACATTACTTAAATTAGCACTCACATCTACATTTGCTTGTTCTAATTTTTTACGTAATTCACTTAATTTTTCTAACTCTAAAACCAACGTTTCTTGCGATGAAATAGCCTCGCTACCATACTGAGCTAAACTTGCTTGTTGCTTATTAATATAAGCTTGGTTTCCACCTTTTCCTGCTAATTCTGTGATGGCTTTCGATTGTTCTTCAAAACTGTAAACACCTTTTGCACCTAAATCGCGCATGGTTTGTTTAATAGTATTTACTTCCGCTTCTTTGTTTTTATATTGTTGTTCAATAATTGCTAATGCTTGTAAAGCAATTCTTTTTTGAATATCTGTTTTTACACTGTCTAAAAGTAAAACTACACCATTGGCAATTTCTGCTGCTTTTTCAGGAACTTCATCTAATACATTTACTTCAATAGAAGCATAAGCAGTTTTTTTTACACTGATGTGCTTTTTGTATAAATTCCCCATTTTAAAGTTTTTCTCCCCATCATTCTCATCTATTTTATAATGCTCACGCAATTTAAAATTGGTAATTACTCTGTTCTTTAAATTGTCACTTTCCAACATTTGAATAAACTGCTGAGCGGTTGCTTGTTCCCCAAATTCTAATGGATCTTTTGCTTTTACTCTGGTATCAGAAAGTAATGCACTAGAAATTGAATTATTGGTGGAGGGATAAAATATAGCTGTTGATTTATATAATGGAGTTATAAACCAAGGTCCTGAAAAAATAATTGCTGCTATTCCTGCTCCGATTGATATAATGCTTAGCGGCTTTTTATATTTTATTAAAAATTTTACTACATCAACTAATTCAAAGTAGTACGTTCTTTTGTCTTGTGTCATTTTATAAATAATTAGGTCAAAAATATAAAAATATATTTAGGTGTAAAGTTTTAATTGAATTTGCTTTTAGCTAAACTGCCTAGCTGCTTTATATCCAACAGTTTAAAAACAAAAATTAATAGCATTCCTAAACTACTGAGTATTCCTAACGAAACAAATAATGAAATAGTATATGTTTTGCAAAAAATAGCTGTAACCACTAGAAAGACTAAAAGTAATAATAATTTCAAAAATACAATTTTATCAAATGATATTTTTAAAACTTTATAAGCAAAAAAGCAATTGGTAATTCCTATAAATGATTGGGTAATTATTGCAGCGTAAGCAGCTCCCAAAGCTTGGTATTTTGGAATTAACCAAATGTTTAAACCAATATTTGTAATCAATGCGATCAATGCTAAAATATTTAATATTTTCAGTGAGCCTTTTGCTGTAAGCAATGTTCCAAAAATATACATAAAACAAAGTGGAATAAAACACAAAATAACCCAGCCAAAAACTTGTGTAGCATAATTGTTTGCCTTTGGTGAGAGCATTACTAATATTTCACTTTGAAAGAAAAAACAAGCAATTGCAAATATTAAACTTGGCGCAACAAGTATGCCCAAAGCTGTATTTATTAAAGGTTCTAATTTTTGTCTTTCTGCTATCATTTTTGAAAAAATAGGAAGTAAAAGCATGGCTACTAAAACTGCCATCATGTTTGCTGCCTCTAGTAATCGGTAACCTAAAGCATATATTCCTCCATGATAATCGCCATCAGGTAAAAGTTTGCCAATCAAAATATTGTCAACTCTGGTATAAAGTGTCATTAATAAAGCTAGCAAAGCATAAGGCGCAGTTTTTTTGTATATATCCCAAAGAATTTCTTTGTCAAAAATAAGTTTGACTTTAGATATTTTACTACGAATAAATGAAAAGGAAATGGCCGCACTTATTAAATAACCAAGTGTTTGCGCATAAATAAAGTTAGTTATATTCAATTCAAAAAGATTGGAAAATAATAAAATTGAACAAAATAAAATCATCAATAACCTATCTAAAACAGATAAAATAGAATCGGTTTTAAAGAGTTGTAATCCGCTCACATTGCTCCTGAAATAAATATGAAAAAAAGATATTACTTGATTGATAGCAAGCATTAGAATTAAATACCAAACACTTTGGTCATAGCCTAAAATTGCAGCAAGAACTAAAGTTAACGCAATGTATAACGCTGAAAAAAGTAACTTAATGGTGAATAATGCTGAAAACTGTTTTTCTATTAAATTGGCGTTTTTGGCTAAATTAGAGGTGGTGTAATTTGCAATTCCAAAATCTAATAAAACCGAAAGTAACAACACAAAATTGAATAGAATATAATATTGCCCGTAGGCATCAAAACCCAAGCGGTTTTGTATGGCTCTATCAATTCCCAAAATCCAAAATGGTTTAATGAGTAGGTTTACACCCATCATTATTATTAGATTCAATACAAAGGTTTTTCTCATTGGCTGCGCAAATATAGATTTATTCGCCCAAAATAATAGGTTGTAGTTTAATGGATAATTTTTGTCCGTGGTTTGTATCTCCAACAATCCATTTTTGTTCCAACTAAAGGGATTTTGAATAAAAAAAAATATTTATCAATTATTATTGAGTTTGCTGATAGCTTGAATTCGGTTGCTGAGAATAAATAATTGTGTAAACAAAAAAATCCGTCACAAACTGCAACGGATTTTATCAATATTCAATTCGAAAAATTTCTAATCTTTCAATCTTCTAATCTTTATAATCTTCTAATAAACATAGGTACTAAATACCATTCTACTTCCGTTTGGCATTATTCCTTCCATGACTACCTGTCCTCGTAGTTGTTCAAAATCGGCAATTAATTCTTCCGGTTTTTCGTATTGTTTTTTGTTTAAAGCAATCAATATAAATCCTTCGCTTAAACCAATATTAGCTATTTTACCATTTTTTATATTGTAAATTTTAATACCATTTTTTATTCCTAATTTATCTTTTTCTAGCTTAGGCAATGTTTGGAAATCGGCACCTAATGATTCAGATGTGATGGTTCCTTTTCTAAGAATGGCAGTGTTACCTTCTTTGTTTATTAAATTAAAGGTTGTCTCGGTTTCTTTTCCATTTCTTAAATAAGTAAACTTGGCTTTATCTCCCGGACGCATATAAGCCATGTACTCGTCAAAAATAGCTTTGCTATCAATTTCCTTATCATTTATTTTTACTATCACATCGCCAGTTCTAATGCCAGATTTATCAGCAGGACTTTCGGCCAAAACAGAACTTACATAAACTCCTAAATTATTGCTGATATTTAGTTTTTGTGCCAAACGTGAATCAATATCAGCAATGTCCATTCCGGTATAACCACGTTGAACTTCTTTAAAATCAATCAAATCTTTGATAATTTTTGAAACAATATTGGATGGAATGGCAAATCCATAACCAATATAACTACCGGTTTGACTTGAAATAGCGGTATTTATACCCACCAATCTTCCTTCTAAATCAACCAAAGCACCACCGCTATTTCCTGGATTAATAGCCGCATCGGTTTGAATAAAAGATTCAATTGGAAACTGATTATTTACAATATTGATGTTCCTTCCTTTAGCACTAACTATTCCCGCAGTTACGGTAGATGTAAGGTTAAAAGGATTGCCAACGGCCAAAACCCATTCGCCAATTTTTACATCATCGCTATTGCCAAAAATAATATGTGGCAATGCTTTGGCTTCAATTTTTAAAACAGCAATATCCGTAGAAGGATCGCTGCCAATTAATTTGGCTTGGTAAGATTGTTTTTTATTATTTAAAATAACTTCTATGGTATTTGCACCTTTTATTACATGATAATTAGTAACTATATAACCATCTTCGGTAATTATAACGCCACTTCCTGAGCTTGCTACTGGTCCACGTTGGCCAAAGAAATCAAACTGACTGAAGAAATCAAATTGTGGATCAACATAGTTTTGTTGATTGCTTAATGTTTTTATAAAAACTACACTTTGAGTAGATGATGCAGATGCTTTTATAAAATCTAAACTGGTAATTGAACTACCCTTGTAGTTCACAGATTCAAAATTATTTTCGTTTTTTTTACTAAAATCTTGAACTAATATAGCTGGTGAATACATTTTATAAAACACATACGAACCGGCAATTCCACTAATGAAGCTTACTGCTACGAATACTATTTTTTTTAACATATACTTTTAACTTTTTATCTTACAATATTTGCACTTATTGATATATTTATTTCTTGATTATTTGGATCATTTGTAATTAATTTAATACCTCTTATGTCTAAACCAACCACGTTAAATGAGGTGTAATCTACTTTCATTTTTACTTTTTGCTTAGGTTTTATAACCATGCTTTCTAATTCTACATTTACACAATTACATGAACGTTTTACTTTTCTAATAATTAAATCTGTTTTGCCTTTATTAGTAAGTGTAAAATAGGTAATTGAACTGTCTTTATAACCAATATCTCCATAATGATGCGATAACCTGTCAATGGTAAATTTAGGTGATTTCTTTAATTCTTTAGGTGTTAAATATGAAAAATCTTCCTTTATTTTAGCGTTTACATAAATTAATTTCACAGGAAATGAATCATCGTTGGTGTATATTTTTACTTCTTGACTAAACTCTCCAAAATCCATTTTGCTTTTTGGTGTGAATTTAATTTTTAATTCAATATCAGTATTTGGTATCATTTCATAATAAGCACCTTTAACTTCTATATTTGGCGGTGTTTCTATGCGTGTTATTTTTATAACTTTATTGCTTAAATTATATAATTTTAAGTAATCACTATCACTTTTGGTGTTTAATACATTGAAGTTAAAAGTATTGTTATTTACTGCAGTAAAACCATATTGAAAGGTGTAAGTGGAACCAAATTGATATTTTGAAGGAGCAACGTTTCCTTTTACAAACACTTGCGATTTTTCTACTTCTGTATTTGTAAACACGGTAATTGCTTTTCTGAAAACTCCTGGTCTTCCTGCGGGGTTAAAAATAGCTCTAATATTTCCTACTGCACCCGGTGCAATTGGTTGGGTTGTCCACTCACTGCGCGTACAGCCACATTCGGGCTGAATATCTTTTATAATTAATGGAATATTTCCTGTGTTTTTAATTGAAAAATTATGAATTAACAACCCTCCATTTTCATTTACTACGCCAAAATCGAATTCTTTTTCTTCCAATACAAATTTTGAATATTTATCGGGAGCTGTAACTTCTTCTTTAATTGGAGTGTTTTTGTTTTTTTTGTTTTTCTGTGCAAATGCAATATTTCCTTGCAACAAAATACAAATTGTAAATACAATAATTTTATTCATTTTATTAATTTTTTTATTACTTCTGATTGTTTTTATTTATAAAAAGTTGCTTTGATATTTTTAAATATTTATTTCAAAATTATCATCATCTAAGTTAACTGGAAATGCTTTTCTATAAGTCCTTAATTCTGGCAGATAAATGGTATATGTTGTTTCAAATTCATCATGTGTTAGCTCATTTAGTATTTTTCCTTGTGGACTAATTAAAGCACTTTGACCATTATAATTTATTTGTTTTCCGTCTTCGCCAACTCTATTTATAGCTGCTACATAACACTGGTTTTCTATAGCTCTTGCCTGTGTTAAAACTTGCCAATGTGTAACACGTTTTTCAGGCCAACTTGCTACTAAAATCATCAAATCATAATCAAAATTTTCGCTACGTTTTAACCAAACCGGAAACCTTAAATCATAACAAACAAATGGCGCGATTTTCCACCCTTTATATTCAATAATAGTTCTATTATTTCCCGCAGTATAGTACTTGTTTTCTTCAGCCATTCTGAACAAATGTGCTTTGTTATAAAACTGAACATTTCCATTTGGTTCTACAAACAAAAATCGATTAAATATTTCATTGTTTTCAGTTATAATTAAACTTCCACAAATAGCAGCATTTTTTACCATAGCCACTTCTTTCATCCAAGTAACCGTAAATCCATCCATGGTTTCAGCTAATTTTTCGCTGTTCATGGTAAATCCTGTTGAAAACATTTCAGGTAAAACAAACAAGTCTGTTTGCTCCGTTATATCAAATATTCTATTAGTAAATTGCTTGATATTTGTAATTTTATCTTCCCAAAACAAATTGCTTTGAATCAATGTAATTTTTAACGAATCGCTTGTATTCATTTTTATGATTTTGTTTTAAATTTTCATTAGTTTTTCTGCCGCTTTTTCCAATGTTTCATTTTGTTTTGCAAAGCAAAAACGTAATAATTGATTATCTGTTTTTTTACTATAAAATACAGAAACAGGAATACTTGCTATTTTGTTTACCTTTGTTAATCTTATAGCAAAATCTGTGTCTTTTTCTTGTGTTATTTTTGAATAATTCAATAACTGAAAATAACTCCCTTGGCAATGTGATAATTTAAAATTTGAACCTTTTAAAAGTTTCCTAAAATAATCTCTTTTTTCCTGATAAAAACCCGAAAGTTCAAGGTAAATACTTTTGTCATCCATAAACTCAGACATGGCATATTGAATAGGTGTATTGGTACTAAAAGCCATAAACTGATGAACCTTTCTTAACTCTACTGTTAGATTTGCTGGAGCTAATATATAACCCATTTTCCAACCAGTGGTACTATAAGTTTTTCCAAATGATGAAACAATAAAACTACGTTCGGCCAATGCGGGAAAACGTGCCACACTTTGATGTTCAACCATATCATAAATCATGTGTTCATAAACTTCATCACTACAAATAATAACATCTGTTCCACGAACTATTTTTTCCAGTTTTTGTAAATCCTGCGCATTTAATATACTTCCTGTAGGATTGTGAGGCGTATTAATTAATATCATTTTAGTTTTAAAATTCACTAATTTCTTTACTTCATTCCAGTCAATTTTAAATTCTGGTAATTTTAACTCTACATGAATTGCACGACCTCCATTTAATTCTATAGCTGGCACATAACTATCATAACAAGGTTCAATAACTATTACTTCGTCACCTTCTCTAATCATGGCGCTCATAATTGCATATATTCCGTGTGTAGCTCCAGGAACAATTGTTATTTCAGAATTTGCATCGTATTGGGCTGAATATAAATCATAAGTTTTTTGAGCTATTTTTTCGCGCAGACTTAATAAACCTGGCATTGGTGCATATTGATTCATGCCCAATTTCATGTATTTATTTACCAATTCTATTAATTTTGGCGATACATCAAAGTCGGGAAAACCTTGAGCTAAATTAATTGCATTGTGTTCGTTAGCTAATGCTGTCATTACCGCAAAAATACTAGTATTGGATTTTGGTAATTTTGATTTGATGGAACCGTTAAATTGCATCCTGCAATATGCTATTATTACCCTAACATCTCCAAACCTTTCAAAACATTGTGAATAAAATGTTTTTTGACATATATTTTATATAAGCAATTTATTTTTGAAATTTTATTAATACTTTAAATTAAAAGATTTGATAATTATTAAATGCAACTAATATTTTACATTTTAATCATTCTAAATTTAGGGAATACCTTTTTTAAACCAAACAATCATTTATTTTTGACAAATATTTTTAATAAATAATGAAATTTAAAATAATTAATAAACTTGTAATATTAGTAATTAGCGTACTTTTTTTTAGTAAAATAAGTTTTAGTCAAATGCTTAAGCAACCTACATCTAAAGGATTTATGCCCGTTGTGTTAATTGAAAATTTCAGCTCTGAAGGTTGTAGCAGCTGTCCTGATGCTGATAAGTTTTTAGGCGAATTAATTCATGTGGCTGACAGTGCGGAACAACCCGTTTATGTAATTGATTTTCATGTGGATGTTTGGAATAGAAGTGGTTGGGTTGACAAATACAGTGACTCTTTAAATACCGTTAGGCAAATAAATTACATTGGAAAAATGAAAGATATTCCAATGTATACGCCTCAAAGTTTTTTAAATGGAATTCTCTCTGTTCCTGGTTCTGACAAAAAAAGTATTGCTAGTTTTATTAAGCAAACATTAGCTAGGCCAAGTGATAATTTTTTAAAAATAAATGCTTATCAAACCAATAAAGACACAGTTATTATTGAATATGAAATTTTTGGTAAAACGGATAGTTTGCTAATCAATTTTGCTTTAGTTGAAAACGATATTTATACCAAAGTTACTGCTGGCGAAAATAAAGGTAAATTGCTTCATCATCACAATGTAGTTAGGGCATTTAAAACAGAAAAAGTATTAGTTAATAAAGGAACTGCTTTTATATTAGTACCAAAAGGATTTAGCCTAAAACAATCGAGAGTAACAAGTTATATTCAGCATGAAAGAACTTGGTTTGTTAGTGGTGCCGACCAATTGGTTAATTAATATTTTAGAAAATTAAATATTACAACTACATTTGTAAACGAAAAATTAAGAAATTTAAATTTAAATACAATGACTCAAACTAAAAAAAATGTAATGCTTGTTCCCGTTGATTTTAGCGAAATTAGCTTAAATGCATTAGAACATGCAGCGCAAGCCGCTAAACATTTTGACAATGATTTAGTGCTTTTAAACATAGTTGAAGAATATCTTTTAACTTCGTTATTTAATTTTGGAAACAATGAAGAAAAAGAAACATTGGCTCGAGAAAAAATTATGCCTGAGTTAGAAAAATTGGCTAGTCATATATTTGATAAATACGGAATTCATTGTAAAACTGAAGTTAGAGTAGGTAGAATATATAAAACAATTACTGAAACTGCTGAAGAATTTCATTGTGATTGTATCATAATGGGAACTCATGGTGCCAGTGGCTTTACGCGTATTTTAGGTACAAATTCAAGCAAAGTAATTAATTACAGTAATGTACCTGTAATTGTTGTTAAAAGTGCAAGAGCAAATAATGCATATAAAAACATCGTTTTCCCTTTAGACTTAAGTGTTGAATCAAAACAAAAAGTTAAAATGGCAATTCATTTAGCACATTCTTATCATGCTACTATTCATATTATTTATAATAAAGTAAGTGACGAGTTTTTAAATAATAAAATGATTGCAAATCTTCGTCAAGTAGAAAATATTTTTATTGAAAATGGAATTGAATTTACAGTAAAAGAAGTTGATGAATCAAACAGTGATTTTGCAGAAGAAACCTTAAAGTATGCTGAATATAGTCAAGCTGATTTAATTATGATAATGACTCAATCAGAAGACAAAGGTCTTTCAGAATATATAATTGACACTTATGCTCAACGTATTGTGAATGCTGAAGGAACCGTTCCTGTTATGTGTGTAAATCCAAATAGAGATTTATTTAAAGCAGAATTTGTTATTTAATTTTCAGTTGAAAGGTTAATAGAGTTAATTGGTTGATATTATTTTTGCTTATCAATTTTTTGGTTTAATCAACTTATTAACCAAGCAACTTTATTAACTTGTGACAACTATTATCAATCAACAGGGCTATTTACCCTGAAATGTTTTGAAAAATGAGTAAAAAAGGAAAAATTTTAGTTGCCATGAGTGGCGGCTTAGACAGTACCGTGGCTGCAGTGATGCTCCGCGAAGAAGGTTACGAAGTAATTG
This sequence comes from uncultured Bacteroidota bacterium, assembly GCA_903888395.1. Lineage (GTDB taxonomy): Bacteria > Bacteroidota > Bacteroidia > UKL13-3 > UKL13-3 > JAAFJM01. The sequence continues at coordinate 14,598 of CAISTO010000445.1, forward strand.
GTGTAACCATGAAAACTTGGGACTATCAAAACAGTGGAGGGTCTAAAAAAGAAACTGGATGCTGTAGCCTCGATAGCATTAACGATGCAAGAACTATTGCAGTTAAACACGGAATTCATCACATGATTTTAGATATTCGTGACGAGTTTGGTGATTTTGTAATCGATAATTTTGTAGAAGAATATTTAGCTGGAAGAACCCCAAATCCTTGCGTGCTTTGCAATACACATATAAAGTGGGAAGCACTTTTAAAACGTGCAAATATGCTAGATTGTGAGTTTATAGCAACTGGTCATTATGCGCAAGTGCGCAATGAAAATAATAGATTTGTTATAAGCAAAGGTTTGGACGATAACAAAGATCAATCCTATGTTTTATGGGGATTAACTCAACAAAGTTTAGCCAAAACACAATTTCCGTTAGGAGGATTTAGAAAAACCGATATCAGGCAAATGGCCATTGACATGGGTTATGAAGAATTAGCCAATAAAAGTGAAAGTTATGAAATTTGTTTTGTTCCTGACAACGATTATCGTGGTTTTTTAAAACGTAAGGTAGACGGTTTAGAAGCAAAAGTAGAAGGTGGAAACTTTACAAATTCTGAAGGGAAAATAATTGGAAAACACAGAGGATATCCTTTTTATACCATTGGCCAACGCAAAGGTTTAGAAATAGCTTTTGGTGAACCAATGTTTGTATTAGCTATTTACCCAGAAACTAATACAGTAGTTTTAGGACGTGAAATAGAATTACAACAAAAAGGAATGTGGGTTAGAAATATAAATATGGGTAAGTTTGAATCCGTATTAGATCCCATGGAATCTTTAACCAAAATTAGGTATAAAGATGCTGGAAGTATGGCCAATATTCAACAGGAAGGCGATAGAATGAAAGTAATTTTTAATAACCACGTGAAAGCCATTGCCCCTGGACAAAGTGCCGTTTTTTACGATGGTAACGATGTAATTGGCGGTGGTTGGATTCAAGGAAGTTTTGATGTATAATTATACATTCAAAAAGTGATCACAAATTATTGCGGTAGCAATAGCAGCATTTAAACTTTCAGCTTCTCCAAATCGTTTGATACTTATTTTTTTTGTAATATATGGATGTAAATTTTCGTTTATTCCTTTTCCTTCGTTTCCAATTATTAATATAGTTGGTGTAATTAAGGATGCATTTTTCAATGCAATTCCATCCATAAAAGCACCATAAACAGGTAATTGATTCGCTTCAAAAAAATCTATCAAATCTTCATAAAAAATATTTACCCTAGCTATACTTCCCATAGTTGCTTGAATACATTTGTTATTGTAACAATCTGCGGTGTTTTCTGAACAAACTATATTTTTTATTCCATACCAATCTGCTATTCTAATGATAGTTCCAAGGTTACCTGGATCTTGAATTTCATCTAAAACAATGGTAAAATCATTATTTAAGTGATTGTATTTAAAGAACTTGTCTTTCATTGCAACTTGTACTACAACGTCTCTTGTACTTTTTAATGAGCTGATTTGTTCAATTTCATTTTGAGTACATAAAAAAAGTTTTGCATTATTTTTATATTTTGGAAATATATTGCACCATTCATTGGTAGCGTAAATTGCTTCTATGTGTAAATTTGAATTTAGAATTTCTATAGCAGTTTTACTACCTTCGACCAAAAAAAAGCCTTCGGAATAACGACTGGCTTTGTCTTTTAAACTTTTTAAAAATTGAATATTACGTTTGCTTAGCATAAATAAAAATATAATTCCCTTACTAATTCTAGCTTTGGCTAGCATGGTTAGCGCTTGCAATATAAGTAGATTTCATAAACGAGAAGGTCCAAAATTAGTTAAAAATAAAATTGAAATTTTCGAAAAAAGCAAAAGTAGATTTTATGATTCAGATTTAGAAAGTCAAACAAAACAAAAACCTGGAGTAAAATTTATAGGTTTAGTAAGGTTAAATGTGTTTTTTTATAGAATTGGTGATGCGTCAAAAAGTGATTCTAAATTAAAACGTTTTTTTAGAGATGATTTGGGCAGAGTTCCTGTTATTATTGATTCTACAATGATAGAAGTAAGTGTAAGGGCAATGAAAAATTACCTGAAATCTCAAGGTTATTATTATGCTGAAATAAATTATTCTGTAACCGATACCAAACTATTAAAGGAAAGAAAAATTGTTACTTACTTTATAAAATTAAATACTCAATATAAATACGGAAAACTGCATGTAAATTGTCCAGACAAAAATATTTATGATATTGTAAACGCTTCGCTCGATGAAAGCTTTATAAAATTGGGTCATTCCTTTAAAAGAGAAGATTTATTGAATGAACAAAATAGAATATTGAATTTATTAAGGAACAAAGGATTTTATACTTTTTCAAAAGAATTCATTGATTTTAAAACAGATACAAATTATTCAAATGCTTATATTGCAATAGAAATCAATATTAAAAATAAAGAAGATTTAAAGCCTTTCAAAATTTATTTTATTAGAAATATTACCATAGAAGTAGAACCAAGTATTAAACCTTTAAATATAAGCCATGATACAATATTTACAAAAGGATTTAAATACATAGAAAATGGTAGCAAGATTCATCCTAATATTTTGGCAAAAATGAATTTTTTAACAACCGGAGATTTATTTCAACAAAATAATTTGATTAAAACTTATGGCAGGTTTAACGATTTGCAGCTTTTTAAATTAATAACAATCACGCCAACTATTATTGAAAATGATAGTCAAAATTTTATTGATTTTTATATCGAACTCAAACAACAAAAAAAGTACGATGTATCAATAGAACCTCAAGCAATAACTAGTGATCAAGCTAATTTAATTAATGTAAATTCTTATAGAAATTATGGTTTAGCAGCTGTTCTTCAGTTAACAGATAGAAATATTTTTCACAATGGTGAAATTCTTCAATTGCGTTTTCGCTCAAGTTTTGAGGCCCAAAGTGGCGATAGTATTCCTATAACTCCTTTTTTTAATAGCAGCGAACAATCTTTTTCGGCAAGTGTAACCATTCCTCAATTATTGTTTTTTAATAAAATTGATAGAAGTATAAATAATGCAAATACCAAAACTATTGTGAATTCATCAATTATTTATGAAAAAAATGTACAATATGAAAGAAGGGTTTTTACCATTGGTTCTTCTTATCAAATTAATCGTAAACTCATCAGTTATTATGTAGCATTTCCCGAAATTAGTTTTATTAAAACTAATTTTACAAATTCTACTTTAGAAGCTAAAAGTAAAACCGATATTTTTCTTCAAAATGTATTTGCCAATAATTTAGTTATAAATGATATAAGGCTTGGTTTTACTTTTAATAATCAACTTAAAAGTAAAGGAAAAAGTTATGTTTTCCTTCGTTGGGATGCTTTAGAATTAGCGGGTAATTTAGTTTCGGCATTGAACATTTTATTAGATGCTCCAAAAATTACTGATTCCACTAGAAATATCAAAAACCAATATGAATTATTTGGCTTAAATTACTTTCAATATGTTAAAACCTTTATCGATTTTAGATACAATCATTGGTTAGATCCTAATAATACAGTTGTTTATCGCATTGCCTTTGGTTATGCTTTACCTTATGGAAATTCACCAAATTATATTCCATTTGAAAAAAGATTTTTTACTGGTGGTGCCAATAGTTTAAGAGCTTTCAGACCAAGGTCCATTGGTCCAGGTGTTTATTATTCAACTAATCAAATTGATAAATCGGGTGACATAAAATTAGAACTAAACATGGAGTACAGGTTCAATATTTATAAAAAATTATTTGAAGGTGCTGTTTTTACCGATGTTGGAAATGTTTGGGCAGTGAGGCAAGACAGTAGGGAAGGAGCAAATTTTAATATTTCAAATTTTTATAATGAATTAGCCGTTGGTTCTGGCATAGGTGTGAGACTTAATTTGAGTATTTTTATTTTTAGGTTAGACGGTGCTTTCCCAATTCACGATCCAGCTAAACCTGATGGTAGCAGATGGGTAATTAATAATGCCAACGATTATAATTGGTATTGGAACAATAGTATTTTTAACTTTGGAATAGGTTATCCATTTTAGTTTTATTTGAAATATGCTTTTTAACTCTTTACATTTTCTTGTTTTTTTTCCAATAGTAACTTTGTTATACTATTTTTTAAAACATAAATACCGTTGGATATTACTTTTTATTGCCAGCACATACTTTTATTCGGCATTTTTTTTACCTTATATCTTCATCCTTTATTTCATTATAATCATTGATTATGTATGTGGAATTTTAATTGAAATTAGTAAAAATAAAGCAAAATTGTTTTGGCTTTTATTTAGCATCATTAGTAATATTGGTCTGCTTTTTTATTTTAAATACTACAATTTTTTTATAGATGTGTTTGAAGCATACTTACCTAACGTCAAACATCTAATTATTATACTTCCCATTGGACTTTCATTTCACACTTTTCAGTCGCTAAGCTATACCATTGAAGTATATAAAGGAAAACAAAAAGCTGAAAAACATATTGGTTATTTTGCCAATTATGTATTATTTTTTCCTCAAATGGTAGCTGGGCCTATTGAACGATACGATTCTTTGGGTAAAGAATTACGAAGTAAGCATGTATTTAAATTTAAAAACATAAGTAAAGGACTAAGGTTAATTTTATATGGCTTATTTGTAAAAATGTGTATTGCAGATAATTTAGCTCCTTTAGTAAATGAATTTTATAGTAATCCAACTCAGTATTATTCAAGTTCCGCATGGCTAGCATTAGTTGCTTTTTCTATTCAAATTTATGCCGATTTTTATGGATATTCAACCATTGCCGTTGGTGCCGCTCGACTATTGGGAATAAATTTAATGGACAATTTTAAACAACCATATTTTGCCACTAGCTTTTACCAATTTTGGCAACGTTGGCATATTTCATTAACTACTTGGTTTCGTAATTATGTTTTTTTTCCTATGGGTGGAAGTTATGTCAATGTCTTTCGTTGGATGATCAATGTTTTATTGGTGTTTTCTTTAAGTGGTTTTTGGCATGGCGCCAACTATACCTTTATTATCTGGGGTTTTCTTCATGGTTTGTTTTATTTAATTGAAAAAGGTTTTTCAAATTTAATTCCTGTTACCTTAGCTAAAAACAAAATCTTTTTAACTTTTGGAGCCATAGCTACTTTTATTTTGGTAACTTTTATTTGG
>CAISTO010000446.1 GCA_903888395.1 uncultured Bacteroidota bacterium
ATTTTTCCTAAATCTTCGCCAAATGCTAAAACTCTAGGATCAGTTGATAATAAATAATCGAAACAAGCAACCATAATTTCTCGTCCATCTACCAAATTAGATTCGTTAGAATAAATAGGTGCAATTTCATTTACCAATAAAGCATTTTCCTTAGATTGACTGTGCAAATGAGAATTAAAGCGTTCTTCATTAATTTTCAAAAATTGATTTTTATAATTGATCAATCGCTCCCGTTCCATGCTTTGATTTTTATAGCTTAAACGCAATGATTGATTGATTGCTATGGCAATGTCTTTTCTTATTGGTTCATTGATATTTTGAAGTTCGTTTTTGATATGAGTGATTTCATTTAATTGCAAAGCATTGGCTAAGTCATTTAACAAATCACAAACATCAGAAACATCATTTTTTATTGGCGTTAAATAAGCTTCCCAAGCCGCTTTTTTACTCACATTTACATGAATTTGCGCCTCGTTATCAATGGTATTTAATTCTTCGTTTGTAGCAATTCCATTTTCTAAAATCCACTTTTTAAACTGCAAATTACAATCATATTCGGTTTCCCAATCTAATCTTTCCTTTGATTTATAACGCTCATGCGAACCGCTAGTACTGTGTCCTTGAGGCTGTGTAAGCTCCGTTACATGAATTAAACATGGAACATGTTCTTGTCTTGAAATATTTGCTGCTTTTTCATAAGCACTACAAAGCGAAACATAATCCCAACCTTTTACCGTATAAATTTCATAGCCATTATTTTTTTTATCGCGCTGAAATCCTTTCAATATTTCGCTGATATTTTCTTTGGTAGTTTGGTATTTGGCAGGAACAGAAATTCCAAAAGCATCGTCCCAAACCGAAACAATCATAGGAATTTGTAATACACCGGCAGCGTTAATGGCTTCAAAAAAATGTCCTTCGCTACTGCTTGCATTTCCAATGGTTCCCCAAGCTATTTCATTTCCATTATTACTAAAATTATTTTGACCAATGGCTTGTGCATTTGCCCTGTAATATTTGCTGGCTTGCGCCAATCCAACCAAACGCAACATTTGGGCGGCAGTTGGTGAAATATCGCTTGATGAGTTTTTTGAATTTTTTAAATCTTTCCAACTTCCATCTTCGTTAATGCTTCTTGTACCGTAATGGCCATTCATCATTCTACCAGCACTTGCTGGCTCTGCATTTACATCGGTATGGGCATAAAGCTGAGCAAAAAATTCCTGAACAGAAAGTAAACCTGCTGCCATCATAAAAGTTTGATCTCGGTAATAACCACTTCTAAAATCGCCATTTTTAAATGCTTTTGCCATGGCAATTTGTGGCAACTCTTTTCCATCGCCAAAAATACCAAACTTGGCCTTGCCTGTTAATACTTCCTTGCGACCAAGTAAACTAGTTAAACGACTTGTAATTGCTATTTTATAATCTTCTAAAACGATGGTTTTAAAATCGGAAAAGGAGAGATTGGCTTGCATGCTGTTCATGAACACAAATTATATTTTGTCCAAACGTAATAATTTTTACCAACTATATCAAACATGTTGATTTAAATAAGGATAAATAGTTGTTAGTTGATAGTTGTTAGTTGATAGTTGATAGTGAATTGAAAATTTTCTATGGTCTATGAACTATTAACAAATTTCCTATCTTCGAAACATCATGAAAAGATTCGTTTTTATATGCATTGCAACTGCGCTTTCCTTTTTTGCCAAGGCACAAAGTGATTCTGTAAAACTAGCGGAATTAAAGTTTGAAACAATTTTTTACAATTTTGATACCATTGATTATGAAAAACCTGTAAGCTATATTTTCAAATTTAAAAATACAGGTAAAGCTGATTTAATGGTTAAAAATGTAATTGTTAGCTGTAAATGTACCACCCCAGAATGGAGTAAAATTCCTATAAAAAAAAACAAAAAAGGTTTTGTGAAAATTACTTATAACGCAGGAACAAAGGGGGAATTTTATAAAACAATCATTGTTAACACCAATGGCAAAACAGCAAACCAATCGTTAATGATAAAAGGATTTGTAAGGTAAAAAATAAATTACTTTACTTTTTACCTTACAAATTTTAAAGCATCAAAAACGCTTTAAAAAACTTCAGTAATATGGAAATACAATCCGCTATTACTATTTGCGCCAACTGCATAATCAACTCTAATATTCGTACGTTGCGCTTTGTTAATATTGAATCGTAAACCAGCGCCCGCACTTGGGTTAAAGTATTTAATTTCACCAGTAGGTTCGCTTACTGTATTTGCACCGGCAAAAGCTACACCGCCAATAAAACGCCATAAATGCGCACGTAATTCAGCTTCATAAGCCAAAAATAATTTCCCTCTGTAACGACCTTGCACATAAGCACGGGTAGTGAATAAACGGCCTGTTTGAGGCATAATCATATAAGGTGCATCGCCAATGGCTTGTTCGGCTATAAAACGATTAGCAATTACCATGGTTCTATTGGTTTTAAACTGGTAATAAGTTCTAGCATCTAAACGTAAATTAGTCCAATTTTGGGTGCTTCCCATAAATTGTGCGTATGGATTTATAGCTAATTCCACGTATTTTCCTTTAAAAGCATTTTGAACATTATCTCTACTATCGTAAATATAATGTACTCCTAAGCCAGAAGCTGTGAAAGCATTATAACCAATTGCACCATCGCTATAAATTTTTGTTATTCCACTGTCCGATTTAACATCACTTGCACTGTATAATTTATATTGAAGTCCTAGAAAATGATATTTTTTTATTTTATATAAAACACGTTCTTCAAAATCTAATGCCTTGTAAGAAACCAATTCTTTACTGTTTTCTTCAATGGTATTTGCTCCCAATCCATATACATTTTCTGGCCAATCCAAATATTGAAGTTTTCCTTGAACAATCCACTTTTCATCTTTTAAAAATATTTGATGATTTATTTGAGCAGCAAATTGTCCATTTGTAGTTTTTAAAATATATGCTTGCGTATTACTAAAACGGGTGGTTTCCTTTGGACCCAAAACATAATTAACGTTAGTTAGGACTCCAAAACCCCAACCCACAAAAGGATCGCTGATGATAATTGGAAGAAATGAAAAAGATACATGTTTGGATGAATCTGTTTGCGCATTTAACTTTTGAAAATTTAAAAATAATAATAAAGTTGAAATGGCGAGTAGTTTTAGAAGTGTTTTTGTTTTCATATTTTTTATTTATAAAATTACAAATAAATACTTTTAAAATTAAAAATTGAATTTATTTTACTGACGTACAATAACATGTATTTAAATAAGATGAAATCTACTGATTTTACTGTTTATAAATTAACATTATTAATGACTTCTTTTTTTGAAATTAACATGTAAAATAAAACAAATGCACAAATAAAGCCAATCATTGAACCTACAATGGTGTCGCGTAAAAAATGTTGGAGTAAATAAATGCGTGAAAAAGCAACTAATAAAGCACAAAACAGAAAGAAAATTTGTTGAAGTGGCTTATGGTAAATAAATGCAAAACAAGTAAAAATAGCAAAAGCAAATGTGGTATGCCCAGATGGAAAACTATTATAATTTAAAATTTCAACACCATCAACAAAGTTTAGTTTAAAATCTTTTAAAACTAAAGCTGGCCTATGAGCATTTTCAAACACATAATGTTTGTTAAATTGGGTAATTATTGCACTTGAAATACTAATGGTGCTAGCAGCAATTCCCCATTGTTTGTTTTTATACAACAAAAACAAACAAGCAGGTACGGCAAACCAACCTTCTCCAAAATGAGTTATATATTTAAAAAAAATATCAGAAAACGGATTGTGAATTGTGTTTACATATAAGCTTACTAATTCACTGCTAGTAAATAAAAGCAAAAATGATGCTAACAATAACGCCATTAAATAGGCTCCAATAAACCATTTATTTTTAAAAATATAATTTTTCAAATTCACAAATATTTTGAAAACAAAAATGCAACTTCTTTTTGGAAGTTGCATTTTTAATTGATTAATATAATTCAGTAATTACTGACAGCTAAATTTTATTTTAGGTTGTCCATCACTTCTGTCGCTTGGACCCGTGTATAATTTTTTATAAACTACTAATTCTACTTGTGTTACCAAATCATTTGGTGAAGAAATATTGAACAATTTATTTGGTAAAAACGACAATCTGTATTTTCCACTGCCATCAAATACTAATTTTAAATCAGCATTTTGACTTACATTTAAAAAAGTAGCTGGAGCAAAAGTGCGTATTACACCAGTTAAAGTATCTTTAATTGTGGCAGTTACCAACATATAAAGTTCCTCATTTACTAAATTTTGCATTCCAGGATTTATTTCTTTTTGATTATCATAAATTAAATTTACAATTTCATTTTGAATCATAGCACTTGGAGTGGCATACATTGATCCTCTATCAGTTTTAGGGGGTTCAATGGTAAAAGTCAAATCTTCTGTTTTTACATCAGGAGTACCATAACCACCCCCATTTTTAGTTTTCACTAAAAGAGCAATTCCTTTTTTGTAAACATCAGCTGCTGGAACTTCATAAAATGCTGTTGGAGTCATTTCATAATACCAAACCAAAGGACCCTTAGTAGCATCATTGGTCATTTTTAAAGCTTCGTTTGAATTTTGCCATGATTTTTCACCCGTTCCATTTACCAAAGGGTGTCCAAGTGGATGTTCCTTAGGATTCCATGTCCAAATATAAAACGGACCAGTACTATCTTTACAACTTGTATTGGTAGTTTTTGTTAAATCTACATAAATTCTGATTGGCTTAGTCACGTCTGGATTTTCTGGAACTATCCAACTTGCTTGTCCAAATACTTTAGCGCTTAATAAACTAAAGGTAATTAATAATGTGATTATTCTTTTCATTGATTTTTTCTCCTTTATTATTTATTTTCTTTCAAATTCTAATACGTACGAAAACTTTAATTCATTTCCACAAAATACTGGTTTGCGAAACTTTAAAACTGAATCAACAGTTCTGATTGAAGCACCTAAAGGCAAGCTAAATTCTGTTCCACCAGTAGGAATAAATGTTACCATCGTAGGAAAATCATTATTATCAAAACTCCATTTTCCATTTGGAGCTTGAAAAAAGTTGATCAATACATTTGAAGTATCAACTGTATAATTTCCAATATTATTGGAGTAAGTAAACGTTATGTTTGGTTGTGTTTTATTGCTGTTTTTTACAGTAAAAAAATCTCCCATTGAGGTAGTTTCTTTTATGAGTGAAAGTTCGTCCACCATACTACATCTTTTTAATTCCCAACGTGCAGTAATTCCATCTATTTTACTTGAGGGAGCACCAATGTCCTTTATTTCTTTTTTGCAAGCAATTACACTTATTAAAATGCTTGCTATGATTATTGCTTTCATGCCTTTGGCTTGATTAATGATTTTCATTTTTTTATTTTATAATTAGTTGCAAGTTTGTAAAGGATTTTGAGAAAACCCAATGGTTACTTCTGTTTGTGGATATGAAAATATAAGTCCATTGCAGTTAAACGCAGCGTTTCTCATGGTATTTGGTGTTTGGATTTCTCCATTTGCACCAATGCGTTTAAAAGTTTGAATTCTATCGCCTTCTAATAAAAACTCTCTGCGTCTTTCCTCTCTTACTCTAAATTTAATTACTTCTGCTAATTCAGAACCAGACAATATTTTAGCAGTAGCGTTGCTATAAGAACGAGTGATTATTTTATTTACATCGGTAGCAGCAGTTGAAAGGTTTTGGTTAGTAATTGCCAGTGCTTCTGCACGCATTAAATACATATCAGTTAACAATAAATAAGGCACATCAAAATAGTCGTAATTATATTTAGCGGAACCATAAACTTCATCTGGTTTTCCTTTATTAATTACTTTTATTAAGTTAATGCGTTTATCAGTGGTATCTTGAATCATGTAATTATATGCCAATGAAGAAATTTGCATATTGGGAATTGCAACATTGTCACTTCTATAATTTCCTGTATATCCTGAAGCTCTATTATCGCCAGTTCCGGTACTAACAAATTGGAACAAATATTCTTTATTAAAACTTTTGTTGTCAAAATGATTCAAACTATCGCTTAATACTAAGTTGGTATTGCTTAGCAAATCATTTAAAACATCAATTGCTTTTTGATATTGGTTACTTTGAAAATACACTTTAGCAAGCAAAGCTTTGGCAGCATTTTTATCGGCATGAGCTTTTTTTACGGTATTTAATGGATGAGCAATGGGTAATAAAGCAATGGCATCTAATAAATCATTTTCAATTGCTTCATAAGTTCCATTAATGGTACTTCTTAAAACAGGCGCAATGGTTACAATTTTTCTAATTGGAATTCCTAATTGAGCACCATTTGCATCTACTAATGGTGAAGTTCCTTTTGGATGTGCATATAATTTTGCTATTTCAAAATGTGACAATGCACGAATAAACTTAATTTCACCTTCTAAAATACTTTTATTAAAGAAAGAGTCATTGTCGTATTTTTGAATATAATCTAAGCAAGTATTTGCACGGAAAACACAACGATAAATACCTTTAAAATTATCGTTTGAAGAACTATTAAAAGGAATTACTCCTCTTGTATACATTTCTTTTCTATCACCATTTATATTGAAATCAGCTAATTCATCACCTAACAAATCGTTATAAATTTGTGCTGTACCATTTAATCTATTTGCCAAAGCATCGTAAGTAGAATTTACTATTCTTACTACATCTTGTCCACTTGTTACTGCTTCATCTTCCAATAATAATCCTTCAGGTTTAATTTCCGTCCAACTAGTACAAGAACTAAATCCTATTATCAATAAGCTTACTATAATTGTTATTTTATTTATTTTTTTCATTTTCAATTTCCTCCTTTAATTAAAATCCAACATTTATTTGAAACGAATAAGTACGTTCTTGTGGTGGAGTTAAATAAGTAATATTAGGACTCATGTTTCTATCTGTTGCATTTTCAAAATCACGAGCAATTTCAGGATCTAAACCTGAATATTTTGTTAAAGTAAAAATATTTGTAGCAATAATTGCTAGGCGAACAGAACGAACTTTCTTTAATTTTTTTAATGCATTAGGTTGTAAATTATAAGCCAATGTTATGTTGCGTAATCTTGCGAAAGTTGCATCATGTAAAAACTGTGTGGTGTTAATCCAAACTGTATTTGAACCATAGTTTGCTTCATTTAAAGTTAAACGAGCATATTGTGCATTATCGCCAGGTTTTTGCCATCTGTCAAACAAATCAGTTCTCATATTCCAATCGGTTACAACTCCTAATTGGCGTTTTGCCGATGATTCGTAAATATTTCCACCAAGTACAAAGTTTACCAATACACTTAAGTCAAAACCTTTATATGAAAAAGTATTGGTCATACCACCCGAAGCATCAGGTAAAACACTGCCAACTCCCATTCTATTTGCAATATCCCATTTACTGGTTGCGTTTCCGTTTACGTCTAAATAAACTGGCAAACCTGTTTGTTGGTCAATATGGCTAAATCGTACTAGGTAATTTGTTCCAATTGGGCTACCAATAATTGGTCTGGTATCATTTGTTCCACCGCCTACTGCATCTTGCGAATAAGCACCAATGTCATCAATTGAATTCCAAATTTTGGTGATATTGAAATTGGTATTCCATTTGAATTTACCTGTTAAATTTCTTGTTTTAATTCCAAATTCTAAACCTCTATTGGTAATTTTACCAACGTTTGCAGTATAATTATCCATACCAGTAGAAGGTGAAATAGCTAAACCTTCAATAATTACATCTGAAACTCTTCTATCAAAATAATCAATAGTAGTAAAAATTCTATCATTAAATAAACCTAATTCTACACCTGCATCCCAAATAAATGAAGTTTCCCAACGTAAGTCTGGATTAGCAGCTTGGGTTGGATAAGTTATTGGTAAGCCATTATAATTTCCATTGGTATTATAGGTTAAAAAACGAGCATTTCCATTGATATTTGAATTTCCACTTCTACCAGCACTTGCACGCAATTTTAAGTATGAAATGGATTTACTGTTTCTTAAAAAATTTTCTTCACTTAAAACCCAACCTGCCGAAACAGCTGGCATAAATGCAACCCTATTGTTTTCACCAAAGCGCGATGACCAATCAGCACGTAAAATTATTTGTGCAAAATATTTTTCTTTGAATGAATAATTTATTCTACTAAAATAACTCAAAAATGCCCAAGCATTTCCTGGGGCAACTTGGTCTTGGTATAAACTATCAGGTGTTTTATCGTAAAAAGTACCTGTGGTTTTTTCTGTTCTTTGGGTAACTACTGATGCTGTAGATTTTTGAAATTCATTTCCTAACATAAAACTAAATTTATTATTATCATTTGGATTATAGTTGTAAGTTCCAGTAATAAAATAGTTTAAGTTTTTGGTAGTGGTACCCACTCTATAAGCATTTCCACCAATGGAGTCAGCAATGTTTAATAATTTTGTACTGTTAAATTGGTCATCATACAATTGCATATAATCGTAACCACCTTGTCCTCTAAAATATAAATTTTTTATAGGGTTATAATCAATTGCTATGTTATTGATTGCTCTTGTTTCGCCTACTCTCCAAATTTTTTGCTCTTGCGCAATTAAAGGATTATCACCATTTCTAAAATAAGTACTATCGCCATTTGCACCGCCTACTCTGGTTGGGTAAATAGGTAAAGCTGTACTCATAGCCGCGCCTAATCCACCAGCCCAAGCACTGTTTACTCTATAATTATTTCCTTGCGATAAACTTGAATTGGTTGATATTTTTAATTTCTTAGAAATATTAAAATCTAAATTCAAACGACCTGCTAACCTATTATAACTATTTCCGACCAAATAACTTTCGTTATTGCTATAAGAAACACCTGCATAATAATTTAATTTTTTATATGCATCGCTAATCGACAAATCATAGTTTTGTTTAATTCCAACTCTAGTAGATAATTTTACCCAATCAGTATTATTTTGACTTGCTTTGTTATAAGCTGCCGCTCTTGCCGCTGCCGATGATTGAGAAGAAGAATAGCCAGGTAACCAAACATGTCCGGTTCCACCATCATTTTCCCAAGCTTCTTGGCGTAATTGTAAATACTGTTGTGTATTTAACATATTAGGCAAAGCTGTAGGTTGTGAAGTTCCAAATGTACTTGTAAAATTTATTGATGGCGATTTATTCAAACCTTTTTTACCACGTTTGGTGGTAATTAATATAACACCGTTTGCACCTCTTGAGCCATAAATTGCACTGGCACCGGCATCTTTTAAAACGTCAATTGTTTCAATATCATTTGGGTTAATAGAAGCCAG
>CAISTO010000447.1 GCA_903888395.1 uncultured Bacteroidota bacterium
AAATTTCAAAATTTCAGAAACTGATTTAGAATGATTGCTCAATATTTTTTCAATAGCACCCAAGTGCAATGTTGGTTTAAAATCGATATAAACAATGGCTTCGTTTTTCTCTTTTAGTTGTGTTCTAATTTTATTGCTTAAGGCATAAATGGCACCACCTTCCAAACCTAGTTTGGTAATTGTTAGTTCACCTTTTTTAGTTAAACTTCCACAAGTAATGGCAATATTTTTTAAATATTGTCCTTCACAAGTTTCTATAAATTCAGCTGGCCACGCTATTTCAAAAGCGCAATTAGAAGCTTGAAAAGGAATAGTTCTAACTCCTTTTTGGGTAAATAAAGGCAACCAAGTTCCATCAGAACCTGTAATTTTCCAACTTGCGCCTCCTAATGCAAATATAGAAAAATCGGAATTAACAGCTATTTCAGAATTTTGATGATTGAACAATAATTCATTGTTTTCAGTCCAACCTAACCAAGCGTGTTGTGTTGCTATTTTAACTCCATTTTTTTCAACTAAAGCCAAAATAGCATTTAATACTTCAATGGGTTTGGTTTCTTTTAATGGAAAAACACGTTTGCTAGAACCTATATAAGTTTCAATTCCAATGTCCCAAAACCAATTATTCAAATCGGTATTATTAAATGCTTGGAAATAAGGTTTTATAAAACTGGCAGGCGTATATCGTGCTAAAAAATCATTGCTATGTTCGGAGTGTGTTAAGTTTAATCCACCATCGCCAGCCACTAAAAACTTACGACCTAAAGTGAGGTTTTTTTCATAAATAGTTACATCGTAAAGCTGCGTGTTTATCTGCGTTGCTAGCATTAATGCCGATGGACCACCACCAATTATTGCAATACTTTTTTTAGTCATTTGTTATTTTATTACAATAATTTCAATTCATCATTTACTTGAACAAAACCATTGGTTTGCAAAGCAATTACATTTTTACCAAACATTACATTATTATTTACAGTTCGATAAGTGGCTAACGTTTTTAATGGTTCCGCACTAGTTATTCCTGTCGTTTGATTAATGGTAATCATGATACAACGAGAACATAATTTTACACCTTTAAATTGCATATTGTTAATGGAAAAATCTTCAAAATTATCTTCATCAAAAGCATTTCCGCCTCTAAAAACGATGTTTGGACGAAACCTGTTTATTGCTATTTTTTCTGCTAATTTATTGTTCAAATCATTCAACGATTCTTGTCCAATAATTAATACTGGAAAACCATCGCTAAAGCTAGTAATTTCATTATTTACCGAAAAACGGTCATCTATATTTCGTTTAGTTTCATTTGGCATGTAAAATAATTTACAAGTAAAATTCAACATTTTACTGAACCATTCTGAAGCTTTTTTGTATTCAATTGCTTTGCATTCATCATCCCAAACTTTTACCTTTTCAGTTCTTCCTTCTATTGAAAAAGGAATTTCAAAAGCTAGCTCATTTTTATATTGCACCGCAAAACCATTAACAAAAAGCTGAAGTTTAAATAATGCTAATTCGTTAAATTCTCGTTGCGATATGAACTGATTTTGTTCATTGCAAAGCATCCACCTTCGGTCGTATTGCAAGCCACGTTCTTCTATCTTGCTTTGGTTCAAAGCAATTCCACCCATTGATTTTATTGGATAAATAAATAGTTGAGAAACAAAATACATGTGGCGAAGATAGTAATCGAAAACTATAAATTTCCTTCTTCCAATTGATGATTAATTAGCTGTTTCAACTTTTCAGTTCTAAAAGCAAACCAATCTTGTCTAAATTCAAATTCATTTTCAATTACATAATTAAATTCCCTAAAAGGTTTCTTTTTATCTAATGCATTTAAAAGTTTATATTTTAGTTTATTCTCTTCATCTAATTGCGCCACAAAACTTTCCATTATTTCAAACGATTGCCTTGATGTTGGAGGTTTTATTTCAATGTAATCAATAATATTATGTTCTAATTTTTCCAAATCTTCATCAAAGGCTTCTGTGTCCATTCCGAAAAATTTATCCATATCTGGCACAGACAAAAGTTCTCCAGTTACTTTATGCAAATAGCAAAGAAATCCTACTTGGTGTTGGTCAACTATTTCTGTAATTTGTTCTGCTGTTAGTTGTTTCATTATTTTAAAAAATTACGTTTCGAAATTATGTAATTTTCCAATTGTTCAAACTGCTTTGCGCAGTTACAAACTTTATTTGCTTTTGTTAACGGGTAACACTGCTTAAAACTTACGAGAGTTTATTTAACTTTCAAATAAATAAAGAAACATAAGAACAAAATGTAATATAAGCAAAATAAGCAATGTAATAAATGAAATGTTTCGAATAATTTTAGATTCTAAAACAACAATAATCAAAAATAAAATAATTTCTACTAGTAAAATCGGTAAGCTAAAATAAAAAATTGTAACATATGATGCTAAAAAATTTTCTTTTGGAGTATTTGCTATAATCAAAATTGGAATAATGGAAATTATAATGATTAAAATAGCTAGTATTTTCTTATTCAATTTTATTACATTCATAATTAATTCATCATTTAACGAAGATATCCATAAAAAACACGCCCTAAAGCGTGTTTTTAATATTATTGAAATTTATGATATGCCGATTTTGTTAATTCATCTGGCGACAGTGATTTGAAATATTCATAGGTAATTTTCAAACCATCTTCCCTACTCACTTTTGGTTCCCAACCTAATATTTCCTTGGCTTTGGTAATATCTGGTTTGCGTTGTTTTGGATCGTCAGTAGGTAATGGTTTTGATACCAATTTTTGGCTAGTTCCAGTTAACTTTATAATTTCTTCACCAAATTCTTTGATGGTAATTTCGTTTGGATTTCCAATATTTACTGGTTGTGCATAATCGCTTAACAGCAATCTGTAAATTCCTTCTACTAAATCATCTACATAACAGAACGCACGGGTTTGTGAGCCATCACCAAACATGGTTAAATCTTCACCACGTAATGCTTGGCCTATAAATGCAGGTAAAACTCTACCATCATTTAGGCGCATACGCGGACCATAAGTATTAAAAATACGAACAATGCGAGTTTCTAATCCGTGGTAAGTATGATACGCCATAGTAATGGCTTCTTGAAAACGTTTTGCTTCATCGTAAACCCCACGCGGCCCTACGGGATTAACATTTCCCCAATACTCTTCAGTTTGAGGATGTACCAATGGATCGCCATATACTTCGGAAGTAGAAGCGATTAAAACCCTTGCACCTTTTTGTTTGGCTAAACCAAGACAATTATGAATTCCTAAGGAACCAACTTTTAAAGTTTGAATCGGAATTTTCAAATAATCAATTGGACTGGCAGGACTAGCAAAATGCAAAATATAATCTAGCTGGCCAGGCACATAAATGAATTTACTTACATCGTGGTGATAGAATTCAAAGTGTTCTAATTTAAACAAATGTTCAATATTTTTTAAATCACCGGTAATCAAATTATCCATACCAATTACATGGTAACCTTCTTTAATAAAACGATCGCATAAATGTGAACCTAAAAAGCCAGCAGCTCCTGTAATTAATACTCTTTTCTTATTCATTTTTAGTAGTTATTTTTACAAAGTATTTTGTAAAAAATACCTTGTAATTATTATATAAAAAAAACAAACCATTCGATTAAATGAATGGTTTGTTTATAAATTATTTAGTTTTTACACCAATACAATAATAGTCGAAACCTAATTCTTGCATTTCAGTAATATCATATATGTTTCTGCCATCAAAAATAGCATTACCACGCATTAATTTTTTTACCACTTGAAAATCTGGTGAACGGAAATCGGGCCATTCAGTAACAATTAGTAAAGCATCGGCATCTATTAAAGCATTATTTTCATTTTTAGTAAATTCAATTTGTTCTCCTAAAATGTGTTTAGCTTCTTTCATGGCAATTGGATCGTAAGCTTTTACATTAGCGCCAGCAGCTAATAATTTTTCAATGATTACTAAGGATGGCGCCTCACGCATGTCATCAGTTTTTGGTTTAAATGAAAGTCCCCACATAGCAAAATTCTTGCCTTTAATATTGCCATCAAAATGTTTCATTATTTTATTAAATAAAACCGATTTCTGTGCATCATTTACAGCTTCTACTGATTCTAAAATTCTCATGGTATAACCATTGTCTTTAGCAGTTTTTATTAATGCTTTCACATCTTTTGGAAAACAACTTCCACCATATCCAATTCCTGGATAAATGAATTTATTTCCAATACGTCCATCGCTACCAATTCCTTTACGAACCATATTTACATCGGCACCCATAATTTCACAAAGATTTGCAATGTCGTTCATAAAACTAATTTTTGTAGCAAGCATACTGTTTGCAGCATATTTTGTCATTTCAGCGCTAGGTACATCCATGAAAATAATTGGATGACCATTTAGTAAAAATGGTTTATATAATTTACGCATCATGTCTTCAGCTTGTTTGCTTTCCACACCAATTACAATTCTATCTGGTTTCAAGAAATCGTCAATGGCCGCGCCTTCCTTTAAAAATTCAGGATTAGAAGCTACCGCAAAATTAAGTTCTGAATTACGCTTTATTAATTCACCTTGAACAGCATTTTTAACTTTTTCGGCTGTTCCTACAGGCACTGTACTTTTGGTAACTACAACACAAAACTCATCAATATTTTGACCTATTTCACGAGCAACTGCCAATACATATTTTAAATCGGCACTACCGTCTTCACCGGGAGGAGTACCCACAGCAATAAAAGCTACTTCGCATCCTTTAATACTTTCGGCTAAATTAGTGCTAAATTTAATGCGTTCTTTTTCCATATTGCGCAGCACCATTTCCTCTAAACCAGGTTCATATATAGGCATGATGCCTTTCTTTAAGTTGTCAATTTTTTTTTGATCTACATCAATACAAACAACTTCTATTCCTACTTCTGCAAAACAAGTTCCTGTAACTAATCCCACATAACCTGTTCCTATCACTGCTATTTTCATATATTAAATAAATTTCGCTAATTTTTTATCAGAAATATAATTCACTTCTAAATCAAAAATCAATTTTAACTGCAAATAAAACAATATTATATTGTTTTTACTACTCTTTGTAAAGAAATTAAAGAGAAATAAAAACCATAAAATTCGGCCAAAACCATAAAATAAAACTTATATATTTGCCACCCTTAAATAATAAATTATTATGGCAGACAATAAAATTATATTTTCAATGGCAGGGGTAAGTAAAACTTTCCCACCCCAAAAGCAGGTTTTAAAAAACATTTACCTTTCTTTTTACTATGGTGCTAAAATTGGTGTATTAGGTTTAAATGGCTCCGGCAAATCAAGTTTATTAAAGATTATTGCTGGCATTGATAAAAGTTTTCAAGGTGAAGTTGTATTCGATAAAGATTACAAAATTGGGTTTTTAGAACAAGAGCCTAATTTAGACGAAACTAAAACTGTAGTAGAATGCGTAAAAGAAGGCGTAAAACACATTACTGATTTATTAGAAGAGTTTGAAAACATCAATAACAATTTAGCTGATCCAAATTTGGATGGTGATGCTATGATGAAAATTTTGGACCGACAAGCAGTGGTAATGGAATTGTTAGACCAAAACGATGCTTGGGAATTGGATAATAAATTAGAACAAGCCATGGATGCGTTGCGTTGCCCTGAGCCAGACCAAATGGTGAAAGTTTTATCGGGTGGTGAACGCAGACGTGTAGCCTTGTGCCGTTTATTATTAAGTAATCCTGATATTTTATTGTTAGATGAACCTACCAATCACTTAGATGCGGAAAGTGTAGATTGGCTAGAACAATATTTAAAAACTTTCCCTGGAACTGTAATAGCTGTTACCCACGATAGGTATTTCTTAGATAACGTAGCTGGTTGGATTTTAGAACTAGATCGTGGCGAAGGAATTCCTTGGAAAGGAAATTACAGTAGTTGGTTAGAACAAAAAGCCAACAGATTAAAAGCGGAAGAAAAAGCGGAAGGCAAACGCGCTAAAGCTTTAGAACGTGAATTAGATTGGGTTCGCCAAGGCGCAAAAGGTAGACAAACTAAGCAAAAAGCTCGTTTGAATGCTTATGACAGAATGATGGGTGAAGATCAAAAAGAAAAAGAACAAACTTTGGAATTATTTATTCCACCAGGACCTCGTTTGGGCGATGTGGTAATAGAAGCGCAAGGGGTAAGCAAATCGTATGGCAATAAATTATTGTACGAAAACTTAAACTTTAGTTTACCAAAAGGAGGTATTGTTGGAATTATTGGTCCAAATGGTGTGGGTAAAACTACCTTATTCAGAATGATGATGGGCTTGGAGCAACCTGATAGCGGAACTTTTAGAGTAGGTGAAACCGTTAAAACTGCTTATGTAGATCAAAGTCATAAAGATTTACTACCTGATAAAACGGTTTATGAAGTAATAAGTGGAGGAACTGATACCATTATGGTTGGAACCCAACAATTAAATGCCAGGGCTTATGTTTCTAAATTTAATTTTGGTGGAAGCGATCAAGGTAAAAAAGTAAGTGTACTTTCAGGCGGAGAACGTAATCGCGTGCATTTAGCCATTACTTTAAAAGAAGGTGGAAACGTACTTTTATTAGATGAGCCAACCAATGATATAGACGTAAATACGTTACGTGCATTAGAAGAAGCCATAGAAAACTTTGCAGGTTGTGCCGTTGTAATTTCCCATGATAGGTGGTTTATAAATCGCATTGCAACGCATATACTAGCATTTGAAGGAAACTCGCAAGTTTATTTCTTTGAAGGCGATTATAGCGCTTATGAAGAAAATAAAAAACAGCGTTTAGGCGACTCAGCTCCGCATAGAGTAAGGTTTAAGAATATTAATTAGTTCCGTTGACTAAAGTCTACCGATTGCTATCGCATATAAGTCAACTTAAACTATAGATTTTTCTTTTAAACAGTTATAAAAATTAGAGTTCCGAAGGAACGATATATTTATAGCAACGGGTTTTAACCCGTTGAAAAAATGAACACAGACTATTTATATACAAAAGCCCCTAAATATTAGCGCTAAGCTTAGCGCTAATATTTAGGGGCTTTTGTTATGTTTATCCATGCCTTTAACCCCGAATTTCATTCGGGGCTATTCATATTAAACTCCTACGGAGTTTCTCTTTTTTTGGGTTCTTAGATTGAATCATATGCGATTGTTATTGGCACGGTAATAGATTTTGTTAAAAAATAAAAACAGAACTTAGGTATTAATTGCCGTTGCTTTCAAACAACGGATATAAAAACTATAAATACTGAATAATTTTAATAAAAAGCTTCGCAATATTGTGGAGCTTTTTGTGTTTATTATCATTCTGTTTTATACCATTTTTTATGAAATTATTTAAAACAAAAAAGCCAGAATCATAACTGATTTTGGCTTTTTTGTTTTGCATTTTAGGAATGCAGTAAAATTAATTAAATAGCTATAAATTTACTTCAAAAACTTAGCTATTTCATCACTCAAAGGTTCAGTTCCACTAGGGAAATATTCAACAAAATTTCCGTTTTCGTCTATTAAAAACTTGCCAAAATTCCATTTAACAGTTACATCTTTTACCCCATTATTTTCTTTATTGGTTAACCATTGGTAAACCGGATGTTGGTCTTTTCCTTTTACATCTATTTTTTCTGTTAATGGAAAGGTAACGCCATAGTTTTTTTTGCAAAATGTTGCAATTTCATCAGCAGTTCCTGACTCTTGGTATAAAAATTGGTTACAAGGAAATCCTATAATAACCAGTTTTTCTTTATTGGCTTCATAAAGCTTTTCTAATCCTTCGTATTGTGGTGTATAGCCACATTTACTAGCTACATTAACCAATAAAACTTTTTTACCTTTGAATTGGCTAAAATCAATATTCGATTTTCCATCCAATGATTTGATAGATAAATTATAAAAACCTTTTCCTTTTACGGTGTTTTCAGCTTTGCGGTTTTTAAAACTGTAAAATATAAATGCACCAATTGACAATGCTGATAAAGTGATGATGATTGTTTTCATTTTCATTATTTAATATTTTTATAAGGCTAAAATAGTTTCTTTAATTTCTTCCATTTGCCACTGTGGTGTGCTGGTAGCACCACAAATACCTATGTTCTCGTTTTCATTGAACCATTCTTTTTGCAGTTCATTTTTATTACTAACAAAATATGTGTTTGGATTGTTTTCCTTACAAACATCAAAAAGCACTTTTCCATTTGAAGATTTTAAGCCAGCAACAAAAATTACTTTATCAAACTTTTTCACAAAAGTTGGTAATTGAACATCGCGGTTACTTACTTGGCGGCAAAGCGTATCATTAAAATCAACTTCAATGCCTTTTTCTTCCAATGTAGATTTTAGTTTATATAAATTTTTTGTGCGTTTAGTTGTTTGACTAAACAGTTGTAATTTTTTTGGCAATTCGTATTTTTCTAACTCATCAAATGTTTCAATAACAATGGCATCTCCGTTGGTTTGGCCAACCAAACCTTTAACCTCAGCATGGCCATGTTTTCCATATATTAGAATTTGTTCATTATCATTATAAGCTTCACGAACCCTGTTTTGTAATTTTAGAACTACAGGACAACTTGCGTCAACAAGTTCAATATTATTTTCCAAGGCTAACTTATAGGTTTCTGGTGGTTCACCGTGAGCTCTGATTAAAACTTTTTCGTTTTTAATATTTTTCAGTTGTTCATGGTCAATTATTTGTAAACCTTTAGCTTTTAAACGGCTCACTTCTTCATCGTTATGAACAATATCGCCAAGGCAATATAATTTACCTTCATCTTCTAAAATATCTTCGGCCATAGAAATGGCAAAAACCACCCCAAAGCAAAATCCTGAATTATCGTCTATTTCTATATTTACTTTCATAAAACTTTACAATATTAAACTTTTATAGTACTTTTTAGTTTTAACAAGCAAGAAATTATTTTATTCAAATTATAAACATCCTATTTAATATTCATCAAATTGCAAGAATTTATTGATAAAATACAATGATATCAATAAAAACTAATCAGTAAAAATAGTATTTATCCATTTAGAATGATATAAAAATATTGAAAAAAGGCAGTCAAAATTTATATTTTAAATCTCTTTAATTTAAAAAATAAAAGTACAATTGCTTTAAAGCAGCTACAACTATATTTTTTATCAAATTTTTATATAAAAAAAATGTAGTACGTTTGTTTTTAAATATTGATTTGTTTTTCAGATCAATCAACTATAACTAAGCATTTTTAGAAAAAAAATAATGAGTCAATTAAAAGAAGACGCTTTAAATTATCACAGTAAAGGACGTCCGGGAAAAATAGCCGTTGTACCTACAAAACCTACCAATACCAAACGCGATTTAAGTTTAGCATACTCACCAGGAGTAGCAGAACCGTGCTTAGCCATTGCCGAAAATCCAGATGATGTTTATAAATATACTGCCAAAGGAAACTTAGTAGCAGTAATTTCAAATGGAACAGCGGTACTTGGACTTGGTGATATAGGACCTGAAGCATCAAAGCCAGTAATGGAAGGAAAGGCAATTTTGTTTAAAATATTTGCTGATATTGATGTTTTTGATATAGAAATAAACACAAAAGATACCGAAGAATTTATAAATACAGTTAAAAACATAGCCTGTACATTTGGCGGTATCAATTTAGAAGATATAAAAGCACCTGAATGTTTTGAAATAGAAAGACGTTTAAAAGAAGAATTAAACATTCCTATCATGCACGATGATCAGCATGGAACAGCTATAATTACAGGTGCTGCATTATTAAACTCATTAGAAATAGTAGGTAAAAAAATCAGTGATATTCAAGTAGTTTATAATGGTGCCGGTGCTGCTGCTATAAGTTGTGCAAAAATAATGATGGCATTAGGTGTGAAAAAGGAAAACTTAATCATGTGCGATAGCAAAGGAGTGATAAGAACCGACAGCCCAAATTTAGACGAAACTAAAAAACAATTTGCCACTTCTCGCAATATAAATTCTCTACAAGAAGCCATGTTAAATTCCGATGTATTTGTTGGATTATCGAAAGCCGATGTGGTTACACAAGATATGTTACGCAGCATGGCAAAAGATTGTGTTGTTTTTGCTTTAGCAAATCCAAATCCTGAAATTTCTTATGAACTTGCCATAGCCTCACGCCCAGATATTATTATAGCTACCGGACGAAGCGATTATCCTAACCAAGTTAATAATGTATTAGGTTTTCCATATATTTTTAGAGGAGCATTAGATGTTAGAGCTAGCAAAATAACTGAGGAAATGAAAATTGCAGCAGTTTATGCTTTAGCAAAATTAACCAAAGAACCCGTTCCAGAAATTGTAAATTTAGCTTACAATGAAAAAAATGTAATATTTGGTAAAAACTACATCATTCCAAAACCTATTGATCCTCGTTTAATTACAACGGTTTCACCGGCAGTAGCAAAAGCCGCCATGGATTGTGGTGTAGCAAAAAATCCTATTCACGATTGGGATAAATATAACCATCAATTATTAGCTAGATTAGGGAAAGAAAGTAATTTTATAAGAGCAATTACAGATAAAGCCAAAAACGAACCTAAAAGAGTTGTATTTGCTGAAGCTGATAATTATAAAATATTACGTGCTGCGCAAATAGTAAAAGATGAAGGAATAGCCATTCCAATTTTACTTGGAAACAAAAAGAAAATTGCAGCAATTATTGCTGAAAACAATATAAAACTAAACGATGTTAGCATTATTGACCCAAAAGAAGATGATGCTAAATGCAACGCATTTGCTGATATATTTTTTAATAAACGCCAACGAAAAGGGGTTACGTTGCATGAAGCCAGAAAACTGATGCAGGACAGAAATTATTATGCACCAATGATGATAGAAATGGGCGAAGCCGATGCTTTAATTAGTGGATTAACCAAAAATTATCCTACTTCCATTAAGCCCGCATTACAAATTTTAGGAAAAGAGGAAGGAACTAAAAATGTTGCTGGAATGTATATTATGCTAACTAATAAAGGCACTTTATTTTTTTCTGATACCACAGTTAATCGTTTTCCAAGTGCCGATGATTTAGTTGACATTACTTACTCGACTTATAAAGCAGTAAAAAAATTCAATATGGAGCCACGAATTGCTTTGTTAAGTTATAGCAATTTTGGATCAGCTGGTGGCGAAGTGCCTGAAAAAATGAATCAAGTTCGTAAAACTTTAAAAGAACTTTATCCATTTATGGTTGTTGATGGTGATATACAAGCCAACATTGCTTTAAACCAAAAATTATTAGCAAGTAATTTTCCTTTCAGTGAGTTAAATGGGGATCCAGTAAATACATTCATTTTTCCATCACTTTCATCAGGAAATATTAC
>CAISTO010000448.1 GCA_903888395.1 uncultured Bacteroidota bacterium
AAAACATTTATTGCCGTTGGTGGTGATTATATGAAGGATTCTATTCGTTATAAAAACTACGATGAAATTGGAGTAAATTTATATTACGAAGACATGGGTTCCACTCCTTTTGGTTACCGTTCTTGCATTGAAAAATTGAATAGAAATATCTTCATTGCTTGCGGCAGCAATGGCGTAGATGTATTTAATTATAAAACCAAAATCTGGAAAAATATTAGCCTTCAAAACTTCAATGTGGTAAAAAAAGCAAAAGTTGGAACAGCTGTTTTTATTGCCGGAAATAAGGGAAAAATTGGGAGAGTGGCTGATGGCTTCTAGCAAAGGCTGATGGCAAATGAAAAAGTATTTACAGAATGATGTATTTTGTTTTATTCATACTTCCAATACTTTCAAATAATTTTAGTTCTATTCCCTTCTTTAAATCTCGGCTTGCTGTTGCACTTGACAAATCTTTAAAAATATTCATGTAATCTTTTCTTGAAAATTCCTTTTTCCCTAAATTGATGAAATATGCTAATCGATCAATATCTTTAAGTATTCGGTTGTTGTAATTAAGTAAATTTTCTAACGACTGATTAATTACATCAAGCATATATGCTATAAAATGCGTTGATTTGCCTGATTCATCACTTAACGACAAAGCTTTATAATACTCATCTTGAGTTTTACTGATGAGCGTTTCAAATGGTAAAAATTCAAAAACAGGATATTCAGACATTAAAATTAACGTTTGCCAAAGTCTTCCCATTCTTCCATTTCCATCTAAAAAAGGATGAATAAATTCCATTTCATAATGAAACACACAACTTTTTATTAAAGTTAACTCCTCCTCATCTTTCAAATATTCAAACAAATTTTTCATTAAAAAAGGAACATTCTTATGCGGTGGAGCTACATGTTCAACTTTGTTTCCTTTAACAATTCCAACACTTTGATTTCTATATTTTCCAGCGCTTTCAATCAATCCTTTCATCAATTCTGAATGGGCTTTTAAAAAACTTTTGTCGGAATTGAATTGATACAATTCTATTTTTTCGTATAATTTTATTGCATTTAAAACTTCAAGAATATCTTTTTGGGGACCAACTACTTTTTTGTTTTCTATTAAAGCAGTAATTTGTTCTTCAGTTAAAGTATTTCCTTCAATTTGTAAGGAAGAATGAATGGTTTTGATTCTATTTTGTTTCCTTAACTGAGGTGATTGTTTATTCAAATAATTAGCATTTACCTCCCCTAATTTCACAGAAATAGCAGTTATTAGTTTTAATATTTTAGGTGTAATTTCGTAAGGTGGCTTCATGATAGTATCATTTGATAGTACCAAAGGTAAGTGTTTTTTAAAATTAGGCAAATAATTTTGTTGATTAATATATTTGTTGATTAAGCCAAAAAACGGAAAAATAGCAACTAGCAAATGCAAAAGAATTAAAGTTACAAAAGCAGGCGCTCGTAACAATGTATTGCGACAGCACCAGGTTTATTGAGTTTGAAAGCTGTTAGGGGTTCTGCTCATATCCTATTTTTCAGATATACCAATGTACTTTTTTAATTCAGTTTGATTTTCTGCTTGTTTTATTAAAAAGTCTGCTACGTCTGCTCTATTGATTCCGCCTATGTTTATTCCTTTGAATAATTTATTTTCAATTCGGTATTTTTCTGTCAATTCTTTGTCTAATAACCTTCCTGGTCTCACAACTGTCCAATTCAAATCGGAATGAGTAATCATTTCTTCCATTTTAGTTTTGTCAGCATAAACGTCTTTTAACAAGTATTTTAAAAACATCTTTACCAACCAAGGAACATAATTTTTACTTTCTCCAGCTCCAAATCCGGTAACAAAAATAAACGGAATAGTTATTTTGTTTTCATTATGTATTTCCAAAATTAATTTTGCAAAATCTGAAAA
>CAISTO010000449.1 GCA_903888395.1 uncultured Bacteroidota bacterium
AAAATTAATAAATCCTGAATCTTCAAATTCAATGCTTTCCTGGTGGTTAAAATTATTAAAGCGTGCATTGATATTTGTAATATCACCAAAAACCCAATATAGCGTATCTACAAAATGACTAAATTGTGTGAACAAAGTGCCACCATCTTCCTGTAATTTTCCTTTCCAACCATCTTTTTTGTAATAATTTTCATCACGGTTCCAAAAACAATTGATTTGCACATGGAATATTTTACCAAGTATATTTTGGGAAACAATTTCTTTTAGCCAAACAGAAGGAGGGGAGTACCTATTTTGCATCACACAAAACACATTTTTATCTTGTTGCGCTGCAATTTCAATTACTTGTTTACATGCTGAAACGGTTAATCCCATTGGTTTTTCAATGATAACATGCATTTGATGTTTTAAACTGTCAATGGCCTGACTACAATGTAAATAATTAGGAGTTGCTATGCATATTATATCGGCTTTTATACCTGATTCAACGAATGTATTCAAGGAATCAAAATAAGGAACATTGAATTTTCCTTTATCAATTGCTTCATTATTATCAATTATAGCTACTAATTCCGCTTGTGGGTTTTGTATAATCATATCGGCATGGCGATTACCAATATGTCCTAATCCTATAACAGCAAATTTGATGGTTGACATTTTTGTTTTTTCTGAAAATAAAATCGCAATTTAATTAAAACGTGAAATTAGGCAATAGAATTATGAAGTATGAATGAAGAAGAGAGAGATGAGCACTAAGAATTATAAATTATGAAGTATAAATTATGAAGTATAAATTATGAATTATGAAGTATAAATGAAGAATAGCCGTTCGCGGTTACTGAGCTTGTCGAAGTATAGCCAGCGGTAGAAAGTTTTAAGTTTTAAGTTGAAAGTTTTAAGTATTAAGAAAAAGCCAGAAGCCAACAGTAAAAAAAACACCAACAAACTTCATGCTGGAAGCATCAGATGGTAAACTGACACAGTCTCCTTGACCTAGAAACCAACATAGATTAAAGTATGAAGTATGAGATGAGCGCTGAGCACTGAGAATTATGAATGTTGAATTATGAAAGAAGAAAAAACAAATAGCTAGGAGCCAGAAGCTAGATGCCAGCAGCTAAAAAACACCGACCATAGGCAAAATTTTTTATTTGAATAATTGATCAATTGTTTTCATAGAAATAAACATTTTTCCACTATCAGGAAGTTTTATAAATCCATATTTCAAATAAAAATTTTCCGCATCTTGATTTATTGGGTCCACAACTAATGCATATGAACCAATAGTTTTGGCTATTTCCCAACTTCTTTTCAATGCATCTACTAAAATTAACTTTCCAATACCTTGGCCTTTAAATCTATTATCAACTGCTAATCGCCCCATTAATATGGTGGGAATTGATTCATTTGATCTAGGTAGTTTACCTTGTAAATTATTAGGAATATGTGATAATGGAATACTGTTATTTGATAATGTATAGTACCCTTTTATTTGGTTTGTATCTTTTTCATTGATAACAAAACAGACCGCAAGTTTCCTTTTTACATCTTGACTTGCCTGTTTATGTATATAGGTATCTAACATTTCATTCCCACATGAAAAATCAGATTTTTGATGTAGTGCATTTAATGATTCAGTTAGTTGACTCATTAAGATAAAATAGATTTGAATTCTTTAACTGCTTTTACGAGTGCTTTGTTTGGTTTTTGAGGATTTAAAACAGCCTCAAAAAATATTTCACTGTCCTTTTCAGAAGAAATTATTTGTTCCCTTTCAGCTATTATAGCTTTAGCCTTTTCCTGAATAGCTAATACCACAAAATCTGTAAAATTCCTGAAACCACCTAGTCTAGCAGCTCTTTCAAAAAAAACTTTTTGATCTTTAGAAAGTCTAGTATCAAATCTTGCGTCTTTTATATTTAATTCTTTTGTTGTCATATTTTTTTCAAACGTACGTTTATTTTACGTACTATGCAAATTTTTGTCAATGAAGGTTGAATTATAAATTATAAATTATGAATTATGAATTATAAATTATGAAGTATGAAGTCCCGATACATCGGGAAAGTATGAATGAAGAATAGCCGTTCGCGGTTACTGGGCAAAGTAGAAGTATAGCCAGCGGTAGAAAGTTTTAAGTTGAAAGAAAAAGCCAGAAGCCAGAAGCCAGTTGCCAGAAGACAACAGCAAAAAAAACCAACAATGGTCAATGATTTGGACTGTAAATCCAAACATGCAGACATGAATTTTATACTATGT
>CAISTO010000450.1 GCA_903888395.1 uncultured Bacteroidota bacterium
ACCAATGCTAATCGTTCAAATTTGATTTCCTTATTTGCCATCACTTCTAATTCTTCTTCAACCAAAAATACCCTTTCAACTTCTTTTACTTTTGATTTAAAGTTGGCAAACGGATTTTTGTCAATCCAACCATTGGCAATACAAATACGAATAATTTTACCAAAGTTTTTGATGTATTTTACAGCAGTATTATTGGCACATTTTCTTACACTTCTTAAATAAAATTCATATTCGGTAACAAAAACATGGTCAATTTTTTTGATATCGATATCAGACACATTGTACTTCCATTTTAAAAAGTCAATGGTATGTTTCAAAGAAGTTTTGTATCTTTCTAAAGTACCAGGTGCAAATTCTTGATTCAACAAAGCTTCTACTTTTTGATTGTGGTCCTCAAAAATTGGTACCAACATTTTTTTACGTTCTTCAATACCAAAGAATTTGTTTCTAAAATTTTCAAAATTTGCTTCATTTCCATCATGAATGAGCTCCTTTTGCATGTTGTAAATATTACCTTTTAGAATATCGAGGTAAGTATTTAAGATGCGAGCTTCTTCAGATTGGCCTTTCATTTTTCCTTGTTCCTTTGACCATTTGATTGGTTCAACATATCTTTTAATTGTTTGTTCAATACGTTGACCATCTATTGTAATTCTTAAATAGATTGGCACTAAACCATCAGTTGTGGTTTTTGATCTCTTTGCGTAAAAGAGAATGGAGATTTTTGATTGCATTTTGGTGACCCCTTTTTCAGTTGTAAAATTCGATAATTTAAACACTTTACGCAAGATGTTCATTTTTTGAACTCCTTGCCAGTCGTGCGTTTCGGCAGAATTCGGGTACCCAGAACTGAAAAAAGTTCGGGTACCCGAATTTACCACCTGAGCAATGCGAAAAAATGCTTAGATTTGAAAAAGGTAAAAACAAAAAAGCCCGTAAACACTGAGTTTTACGGGCTTTTGATTTGTTTTGTACTGTTACTAGTGGAGCTGGAGGGATTCGAACCCTCGTCCGGAAATGGAATTGCTATGCCTTCTACATGCTTATAGAAACATTGGTTTTCGAACTAAGTTGGCTGTTCCTCGGGCCGGCTTAGTTTATATTTTATTGTTTACTTCAAACAGCCATAAACACACTGCTTAAAGGTTTGGTTTTAATGATGCCTCTATTGTAAAACGAAACAAAACATAACATTTTACGAGACAATGGCATTTGCGTAATCCTAGATTAAGCAGCCATGGCAAAGTTAGACTCGCCAGATAAAATTTTGAGACTTGATATTTACGAGCTAAACTCCCCACGCTCGGCATGCTTACATAACCCTTGCTCACCCCGTCAAAACCGGTCAGCCCCTTTTTTTATAAATTCGAAATGCGAATTGCCAAAAATGCGAAATGTTTTTCATTTGGATAAATATTGAATTTATTTTTCATTCTATAATTTTTCATTTATTTACTTCGCTCACGCTTTGCGTGATTGTCACTTCGAACTCCGCACTTTTTTTATTCAAACTCAATCATTTTTTGGTTTTTGTCTACAATATTTTTTTCTTCAATATGTATTTTTTTAACAATTCCATCGGAAGATGCTTTAATGATATTTTCCATTTTCATAGCTTCTAATATCAATAATCCATCACCTTTTTTTACTACTTGTCCTTCTGAAACTAATACTTTTAAAACCAAACCTGGCATGGGTGCTTTCAATAGGTTTGCTTTATTACCCATTAATTTATCCATGCCTAATTGCTTCAGCAAATCATCGTATTTGTCTTTTATTTCAACACTTTGTTTCTGACCATTTACCAAAATAGTTTGGTTTTTAGCATTTTCATCTTTTGCTAAAAGCTCTATATTATACGATGAATTGTTAATGATTACATGAAACTTGTTCTTGTCTAATTTAACCACATCGGCATTTACAGTATGTCCGTTCAACATAACTGTTTCTGCTTTTTTATCAAATAAATATTCTTGTTGGTTTAGCGTAATGCGCAACATTTTAGTTCGTTTTTAATTATTCTTTTTTCTATTAACTACATAAACTTATTATTGCAACAATGAATAAGGTAAAAATATTAATAGCTAGCGCAATTGTTTTGATTGCGGGTTGCAAAGTAAATAAAAATAGCGATACAAAAAAAACGGAAGCTAGTTTATTGGCAAAGCCAATAAATATTATTGGACATAAAAGTACTGCCAATTATCAAGCCAGTAGATTAAAGCAGGTAGATTTAATTCACACCCATTTACAAATAAAATTTAATTATGAATTACAACATGCTTTTGGTCAAATCAATTTATTGTTCAAACCTTACTTTTATGCAACAAATAAAGTAGTAATAGATGCAAAAGGAATGGCATTGCACCGCATAGCAATGATCAAAGTAAAAGATACTACCAATTTGAATTTCACTTATGATTCATTGCAAATTACCGTTCAGTTAGACAAGTATTATTCGAGGAACGAAACGTTCAATATTTTTATTGATTATACCTCAAAACCCAATGAATTAAATTTTGAGGGCAGTGCTGCCATTAAAGAAGCGAAAGGTTTATATTTTATAAATCCTAAAAAAGAAGATGCTGAAAAACCTCGTCAAATATGGACACAAGGCGAAACTGAAAGCAATAGCTGCTGGATGCCAACCATTGATGCGCCTAACGAAAAACATACGCAAGAAATATTTATAACTGCCCAGGCTAATGAAGTTACTTTAAGTAATGGTAAGCTAATTTCAATTTTTAAAAATGCCGATGGAACGCATACCGATTATTGGAAACAATCTTTGCCACATGCACCTTATTTAACCATGATGGCCATTGGTGAGTTTAATATTACCAAACACAAATGGCATGATTCCATAGAAGTAAGTTATTATTTAGAAAAAGATTTTGCCAAACATGCTGATTTAATTTTTGGTCCTACTGCCGAAATGTTAACCTGCTTTAGTGAACGTTTGGGAGTTGATTATCCTTGGGAAAAGTTTAGTCAAATTATAGTGCGTGATTATGTAAGTGGAGCCATGGAAAATACCACTGCAGTTATTCATGGCGAGTTTGTACAACACGATGAACGCGAGCATTACGATAACGACCAAGAAGATATCATTGCGCATGAAATGTATCATCATTGGTTTGGCGATTTAACCACAGCTGAAAGCTGGAGTAACTTGCCTTTAAACGAAAGTTTTGCTACTTATGGCGAATATATTTGGAATGAATGGAAACATGGAACAACGGAAGCCGATGCAGCTTTTGACGGAAATTTACAGGGGTATTTGCGAGGAAAGCAAAACGCTACTAAAATACCCATTCGTTTTTATTACCACAATAAAGAAGACATGTTTGATGGAGTCAGTTATTCCAAAGGTGGACGAATATTACACATGTTGCGTAAAGAAG
>CAISTO010000451.1 GCA_903888395.1 uncultured Bacteroidota bacterium
GGTGGAAAATCCTTGTGTTTTCAGGTGCCAACCATGCTAAAACCTGGCTTTTGTTTGGTTGTTTCCCCGTTAATTGCATTAATGAAAGACCAAGTAGAGAACTTGGAAAAACGAAATATAAAAGCCAAAGCTATATACGGTGGTTTAAATTACAGAGAAATAAATTTGATTTTAAATAATGCGTGTTTAGACGAAGATTTAAAATTTTTATATGTTTCGCCAGAGCGTTTAAACACCAATTTGTTTTTAGAAAAATTACCCTATTTACCAATCAACTTATTGGCCATTGATGAAGCACATTGTGTTAGTCAATGGGGACATGATTTTAGACCTGAATACAGGCAAATTGCAGCGCTTAGAAAACACATTCCTGAAGTCAATATTATAGCACTTACAGCCACTGCCACCAAGCAAGTAGTAGCTGATATTGAGGAACAATTAGCTTTAAAAAATCCTGCTGTATTTGCAAAAAGTTTTGAACGTAAAAACTTGCA
Organism: uncultured Bacteroidota bacterium; assembly: GCA_903888395.1. Lineage (GTDB taxonomy): Bacteria > Bacteroidota > Bacteroidia > UKL13-3 > UKL13-3 > JAAFJM01. The sequence continues at coordinate 495 of CAISTO010000451.1, forward strand.
ATACATTGTTAGGCAAACGGAGAATAAAGCCGAAAAATTATTGTCGGTTTTAACCAATAGCCATGGAAGTGGTTTGGTGTATGTAAGGAACAGAAAACAAACGGAAGAAATTGCTAAATTTTTAAACAAAAATAATATCAAAGCCGACTTTTACCATGCTGGTATTAATGGTGAATTGCGCAGCCAAAAACAAAATAATTGGATACAAAATATAATTAGGATAATGGTTTGTACCAATGCTTTTGGAATGGGAATAGATAAACCTGATTGCAGGTTGGTGATACATTTTGAAATGCCTGATTGTTTGGAAGCATATTACCAGGAAGCGGGAAGAGCTGGAAGAGATGAGAAACCTGCATTTTGTGTGCTGCTTCACGATGCAAGTGACGATATCAATGCAAAGAAAAAAATTGGCGTAAATTATCCCGATATCAATGAAATTTCATTAACCTATCAAGCTATTTGCGATTACCTGCAAGTGCAGGTAAATGCAAAGCCAGACCGTAGTTTTGACTTTGATATTATAGCTTTTGTAAAACGATATAATTTTGATGCTTTTAAAACTTATAGCTGCTTAAAAATTTTAGAACAATCAGATTTAATTTTATTGTCGGAGGCATTTTATGAACCTTCAAAAATTAAAATTATTTGTAACCATGAAGCTTTGTATAAGTTTCAGGTGGAGAACGATAAATTTGATGCATTTACAAAACTTTTATTAAGAAGTTACGGTGGTTTGTTTGATAATTATGTTAGGATAAATGAATTGGAAATAGCCAATAGAATTTCATTGCCAGTGGCAAGTGTTTATAAGTATTTGAACAGGTTAAATGAACTTCAAATTATTGATTATTTGAAAACAAAAGAGATTGCTCAATTAACTTTTACAACCGAAAGACAAGATATAAAGTATTTGACTTTGAACAAAAAACATTTAGCCGAACGTAAGAAAACTTATATTGAAAAAATGCAAGCCATGATGGCTTATGCCAATCCATCTGACACTTGTAGAAGCCGACAATTATTAGCATATTTTAACGACTACAGCGCCAATGATTGCGGCTATTGCGATGTGTGTATTGACAAGAAAAAAGTAAAAGAAAAAACTGAATTAACCAATATCATTAAATCAGAAATCATTGAAATAGTAAAGAAAAATCCCATTTCATCGGTTGAATTATTTGAACAAGTTTCAACTACTGATATGCAAATTTTCACAATTGTTTTAAGGCTTTTGTTAGATAATAATATATTGCGCTACGATAGCGCTTACCAATTACATTGCAATTAATTAAAACTAAAATAATATTTTGTGTAACCAACGATTTGAGTTACGATCAACGCATGCAGCGCATTTGCTCGAGCTTGGCTACGGCTAATTATGAAGTAGAATTAGTGGGAAGAAATTTACCAAATTCAAAAC
>CAISTO010000452.1 GCA_903888395.1 uncultured Bacteroidota bacterium
GGATTTTCAGGTGCAATTTCCTCTTTGGGGTTGCAATTAGCAAAAAACAGAATAAAAGAAAAGAGGGTAATTATTTTAAAATAATTCATAGTATTATTTATTTTCTAGTTGTACTTTCATTATATCAATTTGTTTTTGTTGTGCTATGATATACAAAGTTAGTTCTTCTACTTTTTCTAATAATTTTACTTGCATTTCGCCAATGTCTATTTGTTTGTTATTGGCTTCTACTTCGGCTAAACTTGGCACATTGGGTAAGTGGTGGTATTTTTTTATAAATTTTGCCACTTGGCTTAATGGCATAAGTTTATAGTTTTTATCAAACACATAATCAGCATAAGGGTTTTGAAGCGTTACTATTACTTTACGGGCAGATAAATAACCACTGGCATTTACTTTAAATAAATCTTGTGTAGCATCTTTAAATAGTATTTGGCTTTCGGTAATTGTAAAAAAGTTACGGTTATTGCTGTTAATAAAAAATCCTAATAATGGACTTGAAACACCATTTGTGTTTAATGTCATGCTTCCGGCTGTTTGCACTTTAAAAGCATCTCCAGCAACAGTTCCAGTTCTTTTTACGTAAAGTGTTCCACCATTTACAAAAAAGTTGCCATAAACATCAGCTCTTCCATGGTCAGCACTAAAGTTTAAATTTAAGGCCGAACCTGTGTTTGTATATACATTGAACAATGCAGGTTGAGGTGGACTTCCTGGTAATGTACTGACCATAACTCCTGAAATATTTACTTGGTTATTGGTACTTAAAATACCACTTGTTGGGCCTGCCCATTGTGCCTTAGCTGAAATTATTGAGATAGTAAAAGCGATAATTAAAAGTTTAATTTTTTTCATTTTGTTTAATTTTGTTTTTTCCTTGTTAAGGAATTTGAAGTATTTACTAATAAAATATTTGTCAAATAGCTGCCTAAGCGCAAACAGCCGAGTAGTATCGAAATTGCTTATCTTATTTTTTGGGTTAAGTTTGCATAAATAATTGTTTTGTTTAAAGTGTGAAACATTTATTATCTCAATACATTGGGACAAAATGTGGGTGTTAGTAGCACCTGCATTTTTTGTTTAACAAACATTAATAATTTGTTTTGTATTTTATAATTATATTTTAATGTTTCGGTTAAATAAATAATAATCAATGTTTTAAAAATAGTTGTTTTTTGAATCATTTTAATAATTTAGTAATTAGGCACTACATTTATGCACTACATTTATGCACTACATTTATGCACTACATTTATGCTACTTAAATAAATTATTTTGCATTATATAGAGGTAAAAATGCAACAAACTTTTAGTGTGTTTAAACATTTAGTTTAAGCTAAAAATAAAAATTGTTAAGTATATTAATTAATGAAAACTAAATAAACATATTACAATTAAAATAATTCAAAATCATCAAATTTATAAAGCTTCTTTAGTGAATATTTATTAAAACATGTAAACTTATTTACTAAAAGTGTGTTTAATCAAAATAAAGTAAATCAATTGCAAAGCAATGAAAACTGAACTCAATGAAATAATGATAGACCGAGTAATAGAAATGGCTTGGGAAGACAGAACTCCTTTTGATGCCATTGAATTTCAATTTGGTTTAAAAGAGGCAGATGTTAAGGTTTTGATGAAAAACAATTTGAAATTCAGTAGCTATAAATTATGGCGAAAAAGAGTTGAAAATTGTAAAACAAAACATGCTGCCAAACGCAACAGTGATATTGATAGATTCAAATGCAATTTACAAAGAAGTATTTCAAATAATAAAATTTCGAAACGATAATGAACCAAAACAAAACATTTATTTTAGCAGGTGCTTCAAGCGCCATTGCAAAGCAAACAGCCATTTTTTTAAAAGAAAAAGGCTATCAAATTATTGGTATTAGTACCAAACCAAAAGATTTTGATTACGATGAATTTTACGAAGTGCCAAGTTATGATTTTGGAAATTTTCCAGCTATAGAAAAGCCAATTGATGGATTGGTATATTTTCCAGGAACCATTAATTTAAAACCTTTTGCAAGGTTAACAGCAGCAGAATTTACCAACGATTTAGCAATCAATTCGTTGGGTGCAGTTGCATTTGTGCAAGCCTATTTATCTAATTTAAAAAAATCAGAAAATGCTTCAATCGTATTTATAAGTACTGTAGCGGTAAGTACTGGCATGCCTTTTCATAGTTCTATTGCCATGGCAAAAGGAGCAATTGAAGGATTAACAAAAGCATTATCGGCCGAATTAGCACCCAATATTCGGGTAAATTGCGTAGCACCCTCATTGGTGAATTCACCATTAGGAAGTAAATTCATTAGTTCGCCAGAAAAATTAGAGGCCATGCAAAAAAGAAATCCTTTGCGAAAAATTGGAGAACCAACCGACATTGCGAATGCAATTGTATTTTTATTATTAGAACAATCGGCTTGGATAACTGGACAAGTTTTGGCTGTGGACGGTGGAATGAATAATATAAAAAATGGATAATTCAATAAAAACCTGTCTTCATTTTGATGACCTGATGAATATGGAACAACGCAAAAGAGCCAACCTCATTAATTCAATTGGTGGCTTTAAAAGTGTGTGTTTAATTGGAACTACAAATAATGAAAATCAAAATAATTTAGCCATTTTCAATTCCATTGTACACATAGGTGCAAATCCGCCATTAATTGGTTTTTTTGTCAGACCTGATTCGGTGGAAAGACATACGCTTGCTAATATTTTAAATACAGAATATTACACCATTAATCATATTAATGAAACTATTTATAAGCAAGCACATCAAACAGCTGCAAGGTATGAAAAAGAAGTATCTGAGTTTGAAGCTACGCAATTAACAGCTGAATTTAAAGACAATTTTAAAGCTCCATTTGTGCAAGAAAGTTTTATTCAATTGGGTGTTCAATTGAAAGAAAAAATAACCATTCAAAGCAATCAAACTATTTTGTTAATTGGCGAAATAAAACTCATCAATTACCCAAGTGACTGCATGGAAAATGATGGTTTTATAAACTTAGAAAAGGCGCAAACTATTACTTGCAGCGGACTTGATAGTTATTATAAAACTACTAAAATAGCACGATTAAGTTATGCCAAACCCAACACAACACCAACTATTATTTAATAATAATACAGGTAATTTATTGCCATGCAATGGCCATGTAAATTACTATGGAAAAATATTAAGTGACGAAGAAATATTGCATTATTTTGAAGAATTATATAATACAATAGCATGGAAAAATGATGAGGTAATCATTTTTGGAAAATTGATAATAACCAATAGAAAAGTAGCTTGGTATGCCACTTCAAACATTGATTATACTTATTCCAATATTTCTAAAAAAGCATTGCCCTTTACGCCAGCACTTTTAAGTTTAAAACAAATAATAGAACAGAAAACGGGTGAAACATACAATGCCTGTTTGCTTAATTTATATGAAAATGGAAGTGAAGGAATGGGCTGGCATAGCGATGATGAAAAAGAGCTGGAACCATTATCTTCTATTGCATCTTTAAGCTTAGGAGCTGATAGAAAATTTTCATTGAAACACAAACAAAACAAACAAACAGTTTCTGTTATTTTAGAAAATGGTAGTTTGTTAGAAATGAAAAATGAAACACAACTATTTTGGAAACATGCCTTGCCAAAAACCACCAAAGTACTAGGACCAAGAATCAATTTAACTTTTAGAAAAATGGTGATTTGATGCATAATAAATAACATAAAAGATTATTAAAACACATTGGATTAAATAGTAGTTTTGGAAATAAAATTAGCATGGAAATAGGAATAGATAGTTTTGCAGCTGCATCGATTGAAAATGAAAACAATACGGCTGAAAATAACAGCAAATCACTCCAAGAATTATTAGCACGAATTGCCTTTGCTGATGAAATGGGATTAAATGTTTTCGGAATTGGGGAACACCACCGAAAAGAGTTTTTAGATGCTGCACCAACTATTATATTGGCAGCGGCAGCAGCCATTACCAAACAAATTAAATTAACCAGCGCAGTTACTGTTTTAAGTGCTGCCGATCCTGTAAGGGTATTTCAAAATTTTGCTACCTTAGATTTAATTTCAAATGGAAGGGCTGAAATTGTAGTTGGCAGAGGTTCATTTACCGAAGCATTTCCATTATTTGGTTACCATGTAAATGATTATGATGAATTGTTTACTGAAAAGCTGAATTTATTACTTGAAATTTGTAAAAATGAAACCATTTCATGGAATGGAAAGTTTCGTCCTTCATTGATCAATCAAACTATTTACCCGCGACCATTTCAAAATAAATTACCCGTTTGGTTAGGTGTTGGTGGCACACCAGCATCTTTTGTGAGAGCCGGACAACTTGGATTGCCATTAATGGTAGCAATTATTGGAGGTGAAACGCATCGTTTTAAACCACTCATAGATTTATACAGAGAAGCTGGCAGAAAAGCTGGACATTCGAGTGAGCAATTAAAAGTAGGTTTACACTCATTGGGTTACGTGGCTAACACTACCCAAGAAGCCATTGATGATTACTATCCTGGATATGCTGAAACGTTTACAAAAATAGGAAGAGAAAGAGGTTGGCCACCAGTAACTCGCACTCGATTTGACTCCCAAATAGGCGATTTAGGCGCTATATTAATTGGCAGTCCGGAGGAAGTAGCACAAAAAATATTACGCCATAGCGAAGCCTTAGGAGGAATTTCAAGAGTTACTTTCCAAATGGATAGCGCTGGATTATCGCACGAAAAACATTTAAAAGCCATTGAGTTAATTGGTAAAAAAGTAATGCATTTGGTTAATCTATAAAATTAAATTTTAAGTGCCAATATAATTACTTGCAAATTCAAAAGCCCTCAATTCAGAGAAATAATTTCCCTGAATTCCATTCATTGAAAATCCAACATGACCACCTTTTTTGGGTGTTTCTAAATGCAGAAATTTATGCTTTTTAGCCATTTCTACAGGGAAACATAATTTTGATAAAAACGGGTCATTTAAAGCATTTACTAATAAAGTTGGTAGGGTTATATTTGGTAAAAACTGCAGTGAATTGCATTTATTATAATAGTCTTGCGCATTTTGAAAGCCATGTATTTTAGCAGTAACCCGTGAGTCCCATTCTTCAAAAGTTTTCAATTTTTCAATTCCATTTATATCTAATTGATTCGGAAATATTTTACTTTTCTCAATTGTTTTTTTGTTCAAGCTTTTCAAAAAATTAAACATATAAGGTTTGTTAAACCTATTGCCTAAAACCTTAGAGCTTGATGCTAAATCAATTGGCACAGAAAAGGCAAAAGCACATTTTATTTTATTGGATAAATGATTGGCATTTTCACCCAAATATTTCAATAACACATTACCCCCTAAACTAAATCCACCAAGCACCAAATTTTTGTAATTATTTTGATTTAAAATATGTTCAATGATTAATTTGACATCGTCACTTTTTCCCATGTGATAACTGGAAAGTAATCGATTATTTTCACCACTACAGCTCCTAAAATTCATGACACAAACATCGAAATGTAACTCATTGAAATGCTTTACAAATCCTTTGATATACTGAGATTGCGAGCTTCCTTCTAATCCATGAAATAAAATAATTAATGTTTGATTGCCACTGCAAACCCAATCTAAATCTATAAAATCGCCATCGGCTAATTCTACCCTTTCGCGCTTATAGGCTACACTAACTTTTCGGAACAAAGCAGGAAGCATTGTTTCCAAATGTTTGTTCTTATTCCATTTATTTCCTTCATAATTACTTTGTATAAACGGCATTTATTTACCCATGAAAAAGGTTTGATATAAAATAAAAATAAACCATAAAGTTAATAAAACAATACCTGGTTTTAAAAACGCAACTTCCATATTGTCTTTTTTCTTTTTAAGCCAACTGAAAACTACTAGAAAAAAAATGATTGAATAATTAGCAAATTGAAAATAGTGACTCTTTATTACATTGCTTAAGTTTTCAATAAAATCGACATAAATAACTAAGAACAATCCTGCTAATAATATAATTAGATAAAACATAGCACGCTTATTAAAATCTGTAATTATTCTAATTCTATTCCAAGTATAAAATGCAAATGCAAACAATGAATATATCACTGCTTTTGCTAAAATATGTATAGTATCCATGGTATAACTTTAATATTCCATTAACTGTTTGTTTTTAAAATGCGAAAATATAATTATTAGCCATTATTTAACTATCAATTTTTTAAATGTATTTTTATGTTTTTCGAAAAATTATTTCTTCAAATTAAACGAAAACATGGAATAACCAATTCCAAAAGAAACCCAAGGTTTGGCCTGGTAAATCCAACCATATTTTATTTCGTTGGCATTGCTTATAAAATCAAATCCTGTAAAGATTCCTACCTGTGCATTTCCCATTTCTATTACCACACCAAAAGAAGGTGTAAAAGCCAATAATTCTTGTGTTTTTTGTGTTTTTCCTCTGGTTGAAAAACTATCGACAGTAACGGAAGATATGCCAACGCCTATTAAAAAATCTAGGGCAGCTTGCTTGTCTTGGTTCAAAGTATATTTTACGCCAAAGGTTGAACCAACTGAAATATCTTTGCTGAAATCAAAAGGACCAAAACGCAATTTAATAGGAGTCATGATAGTGCCAACTACCAAATCAAAGTCGGATTTTTTAACCAAATAAGCTTTAAAATCGAGTTGCGCTTTGGTAATGGAATAATAGGTGTAAGTAGTATAATCTTCTATGGAATTTAATTTATTATTTGGCTTTTTTTTGTTTAAAAAAGTAAACCTGATGACACATAAATCTTGTTTTACATCTACCAACATAAACTTTGATTTGGGTGGTGCTACGAGCAAAGTAGTATCTATTATTTTACCAATGATATTGCATTTATAAATAGGACATTCCACCAAAAATTCATACAAACGTATTTTGTCGTTCAGGCTTTGGGCACTGCTTTTATTGTTGGCGATTACGCCAACAATGGCAAAAAAAATGAATAGAAGTTTTTTCAAAACTTAATTTTGGATGTTGAATTTTGGATGTTGAATTAATAATACAGCCATCGTCATGCTGAGGCACGAAACAACTTTATAAGGTAATTTTTATAGTTCCTTCTTCCGCTTTGGCGGAATCAGGATGACGTTCCCGCAATTTGTTTATAATGGGCAGACACATAGGTCAGCACCCCACCAGTATTTATGCAATTTTGTAATCTTTCTCCCGATTAATCGGGATTTCAATCTTTCAATTAAAAAACAAACACCACCACATACTTATCATACTCATCGGAAATGGTATATTTACCTTTTTTGAGGCTGCATTTTTTAAGTTCAAGTGTGTTGCAAATATCTTCGTTAAAGGTATAATCATCATCTAGTAAAAAGTTGCCGGTGGCAAAGTATTTTAAAAATAATTTATCGGTAACGCTGCGTTTTAAAAAGCTAAATTGAATATGCTTTTCATCTATCACATCTATAGTGGCAAGTACTTCGTTTTCTTTTCTATTTCCTTCGCTGCTTACAGATACATTACAAAAGTTAAACCCATTGCAATAGGGTGCTTTGCCTAGGCTAACCACATAATTGGTTTCTGTTTTAAACAGTAGCAATAAAAACAAGGAACTGAATAATAGGATTGATTTCATTGAGAGTTTCAATTTATAAACTTGGTTATTTTTTGAGTTCGCTATAAAAATAATTATCCATATTTACATAATAAATTTCGTAATTATTTGATTTTTGCTTTGATAGATTGTATTTTACTTCTCTAAATAAATTTAAAGTTTGTTTTTCTATAAAAAGAGAATACAAAACTAAAATCAAATATTTTTTTCTAGGAACACTTTCAAAATTTTTACCTGTTTTTAAATTAACAATTGTGTTCAATATTTCATTATAAGAAAACAAAGAATCACACCATTTTCTGTATGCTATTGGTGGAAACTGTTCAAGTTCTTTATCTTTATTCCAAGTCATTTTACTGATTCCATTAGTTTCAGCAATACAATTAAAAAATGCGGCAACTGATTTGTTTGAGTCAACGTCAAAATAAATAACTTGAATTGGTTGTATGTGATTTTGAGTCCACCATGAAGCAAACTTGTAATTTAAAGTATCAATATTTTTTGTATTGATCAGTTTTTTATATTTTACTGAATCGACTTGTAAAATCAAACTATCAGAAATTAAATTTTTAGTTAAAAAATTTGATAAATTTTGAATTGAGACTGCTTTACACTTTTTTATTCCATAAATTCTAAAATATATCTTTAAGCAAGAGCTTAAAGATATACATAGTATAAATAGAGTTATCAAATATTTTTTATTCACCCGTTATTGCTTGATAATTAATTTCTATTTTCTTGTGTTTCGAACCTATCCAACTACTTAAATTTAATTATTGAGTGTAATAAAAGTTTGAAAATATAATTTTCAATAATCAAATCCATTATAATTAACTTTAATAACTAATATTTTTTTGTTTAATGTAAATTTATCTAATTCTCGTAACATTTTTTTGGCTGATCGTCCATAATAAGATGCCCAAAAAGCTAAAATTATATAGTCATAATCGGTAAAATTTACATTCAATTCATCCTTTTTTTCTAACATATTAATGTCATTGAATAAATTCAATTTATCATTTAATGGAAGCCATGTTAGCCTAATAATTGAATCATTTTGTAAAATTTTCAATTTATTTAAAGAACCAAAACAATATGCCCATCCAGCATGAAAAATTCCATTGTTTTTATAAACTCTAAACTGAATTGGAGAATAATAATTCCATTTAACCATATGAGTGTCTAAGGTGTAGTTAAGTGACTGACCTAAACTATCAATAAATAAACTATTTATATTAAATATGTTTTTTTCGGAAACACCCCATTTCTTTAAAGTAATTCTTTGTTTTAAACTAGATTCTGTTTTAGGCGATCTTATTGATAATAAATCTAAAATTGAATTTTGTGATTTTAAACTTTGAATACCAAAGTATAGTATTATGGTAAGGGCTATAAATTTATTTGTTTTCATAATAACAAAGCTTTGTACAAGTTAAAATATTACTATTTACTTGTACAAAGTTAAATTTTTAAGGTACTAATGTAACATTAAAAGTTGATTTGCCATATTGGGAATTAGTGTAATTTACTTTATAAAAACCTTGATTCAAAATAATGTTTGAATATCCGTAAACATTGGAAATTTCAGAACCCAATTCAAAATTTTCAGCCAAACCTGTTTGATTACCATTTGTAAAGCCCGGTGTTAAAAATTCTAAAGTCATTGTATTTTTAGAAATATCAATTATATTAAAAACGCCTTCTCCTTCAGGAACTTGTGTACCAATTACAAACATATCATCAACTTTTTTTGGTCCTTTTCCTCTTCTTATACATATACCAGCACACGGCCCACAAGGATTACTTCCATTACAATCTGGCCATAAATAAGTTCCGATTCTAACGTAAATTGAGCCTGAACCAGTTCCAATGTCTAAGTTTTTTTCTTTTACATTCTCACTACTTTTAAACGACATCATTGTTAAGCCAATTAGACCTAAACTTAATAATAACATTTTTTTCATAAATTTTTGTGCGGTTTTAAACCCGCTGAAATTAAATTGATTAATTAATTAAAAATAATAAAACCTATACTCAATTTTACTGCAGATAAATTAGTTGGGTTTTGTGCTAGCAATTTTCGAAGTTAAAATTAAAATAACCTATTCATATATGGATATTTTATTCATATATGAATAATTTATGTTTAATACGAATACAATATGCATATTTGAATATTAAAAGCAATATGAAAAAAATAAACATAGAAATAGGCAAAAAAATGAATAGAATTTTTTTCAAAATTAGTTGTTGGTTGATTTAAAAAATCACAAATGTGGTAAGTAACAATCGTCATTGCGAGGAACGAAGCAATCTTTTTTTTCTCAATGAGATTGCCACGCTTTGCTCGCAATGACGTTGCCGCACTTTGTTGGTTGTTGTGATGCTTTCAGCCATTGTCATGCTGAGGCACGAAGCAACTTTATAAGGTAATTTTATAGTTCCTTCTTCCGCTTTGGAGGAATCAGGATGACGTTCCCGCACTTTTTTGGTTGTTGTGATGCTTTCAGCCATCGTCATGCTGAGGCACGAAGCAACTTTATTAGGTAATTTTTATAGTTCCTTCTTCCGCTTTGGAGGAATCAGGATGACGTTCCCGCACTTTGTTTATAATGGGCAGACACATAGGTCTGCACCCTACCAGTATTTATGCAATTTTGTAATCTTCAAATCTTTCAATTAAAAAACAAACACCACCACATACTTATCATACTCATCGGATATGGCATATTTCCCTTTTTTGAGTGTACATTTTTTAAGCTCTAAAGCGTTGCAAATTTCTTCGTTAAAGGTATAATCATCGTCTAGTAAAAAGTTGCCGGTGGCAAAGTATTTTAAAAATAATTTATCGGTAACGCTGCGTTTTAAAAAGCTAAATTGAATATGCTTTTCATCTATCACATTTATATTAGCAAGTACTTCGTTTTCTTTTCTATTTCCTTCACTGCTTACCGCTATATTACAAAAGTTAAACCCATTGCAATCGGGGGCTTTGCCAAGGCTAACCAAATAATTGTTTTCTGCTTTAAACAGTAGCAATAAAAACAAGGAACTGAATAACAGGATTGATTTCATGTAATAACTAATTTAAATATTTATCAATTTTATCACACAAATCAATTTGAAATAATTTTTGTTCAACATTTGTATTACCAAAATATAAGATTTCACCATTTTTAACTATCATATAAAGAGGAACAGCAGTTATTTTAAGTAAATCAATTGAATTAATGTCTTTTGCAAATAGATTATTTCCTCTATCATAATTTTCTGAGAGAATTTTTATTGTTCTAATTATAGAATCTCTTCTAATTGGAAAATTCAATGTATAAAACTTCACTTTTTTATTAGTATAAATATCATGAATTTCTGAATATTTTGAAAAGCCAATTATACAATTACCGCAGTTAGTAGTCCAGCAATCAATTACTTTAATTGTATCATTCTTTGAAAACAACTCATAACTTAAATTATTTGATGATATTGTTTCAAAATAAGGTAGTTTACTATTTATTAATCGATGATTGTCTTTATTAAAATAATAATCTAACCACCAAATCATGAATACATAACTCACTAAAGATGTAAGAAAAAACACAATAAATAAAAACCAATTATTTTTTATTTTTTTAAATAAAAATTCATGAATAAATAAAAATAAAAATGGTGAAATTGAAATTGGAATTGTGTGGTAATTTTTATCAATAA
>CAISTO010000453.1 GCA_903888395.1 uncultured Bacteroidota bacterium
AACAGCCAAGGTTGATATCATAACACATGGTATTATTTGAAAAACCTAAATCGCCATGAATTTGACAAGATATAGCTGGAATGGAGACGTTAGGTGTTTGAGTTACACATATCAAAATATCAATGCTTTCTTTTTCCCATGCAAGGTTGGCAAGCAAATTTGTAATTCCTTTTATAAAAAGGTTTTTTATGTTTGAATTTTCCTCATTAACAACTCGCCTAAATCGAATTCCCGTATGATGAATGAGTGCTTCTTTGTCTGTTTGACTCAAATGAGTCAATAATAAATTATCATTTATATTAGCCGGAACTAAGGATACAATGCCTTCTATATTTATACCGCTAGTTTTAGATAGCGCCATTTGATTTAGAACTTATTAGGTTATAAATATCGTTCAATGTTTTTAAATCTGCTAGTTCTAATGAAGAAATTAGAACATTAGTTTCTTCATTTATTCTTGAAATATAAACCAATGCATTTAAAGAGCTCCATGTTGAAAGACCTCTGAATTCATCATTTAACGAAATTTTATCAAAAGGAATTAACAACTCTGTAGCTGTAAATTTTAAGAATAATAAAGTGTTATTATATATTTTTTCGTCCATACTATATTTACAAATGTAATTAATAAAATTATTTATTGTTTCTATTTAACTGAAAACATTTTTAAAAAAGCTGTTTTTTTATAATTTCTTATGCTAAAAAACCAAAAAGCCGAACAATTTAAATTTGCTCGGCATATGTGTTGTTTTTCCAATAATGTTTGAAATTTATTTCTTCACATCAATTCCTAACTCGTTTAATTGTTTGCTGTCAATTACACTTGGTGCATCAATCATTACATCGCGGCCGGAGTTGTTTTTAGGGAATGCAATAAAATCTCTGATGGAATTCTCGCCACCAAAAAGTGAACATAAACGGTCGAAACCAAAAGCAATTCCACCATGTGGAGGCGCACCATATTCAAATGCATTCATTAAGAAACCAAATTGTGCTTGCGCTTCTTCTTTGGTAAATCCTAACACATCAAACATTTTTGCTTGCAATGTTTTATCGAAAATACGAATAGAACCTCCGCCTACTTCTACTCCATTTACTACCATGTCATAAGCATTTGCTCGAACTTGGCCAAACTTACCTTCGTTCATTAAAGCAATGTCTTCGGGCTTTGGTGAAGTAAAAGGATGGTGCATGGCAAACCAACGGTTTTCTTCTTCGTTAAACTCTAACAAGGGAAAATCGAGTACCCATAAACATGAATAAACATCTGGATTACGCAAACCCATGCGAGTTCCCATTTCCAAACGTAATTCACATAATGCTTTGCGGGTTTTATCAGTTTGTCCAGCCATTAATAATATTAAATCGCCAGGCGCTGCGTTCATGGCCTCGGCCCATTGTTTTAAAGTAGCTTCATCGTAAAATTTATCTACTGATGACTTTACACTTCCATCAGCATTTACTCGAGCATAAACCAAACCAGTGGCGCCAATTTGCGGACGTTTTACAAATTCTGTTAATTCATCTAATTGTTTGCGGGTATATTCAGCACAGCCTTTGGCACAAATTCCTACTACTAATTCTGCATTGTCAAAAACCGGGAAACCTGAGGGTAATAAAGACGTTGCGTGCAAAGTCTCTACATCAGGTGATTTCAATTCCACAAATTTCATATCAAACCTGGTATCAGGTTTATCGGAACCATAATATTTTGCAGCATCAGCAAAGGTCATTCTTGGCAATGAATCAATGTTTATTCCTTTTACGTTTTTGAACAAATGTTTTACCAATCCTTCAAACATGTTTAAAATATCTTCTTGCTCCACAAAGCTCATTTCGCAATCTATTTGTGTAAACTCAGGCTGACGGTCGGCACGCAAATCCTCATCTCTAAAGCATTTTACAATTTGGTAATACCTATCCATTCCGGCTACCATTAGTAATTGTTTAAATGTTTGTGGCGATTGTGGTAACGCATAAAACTGTCCTTGATTCATACGGCTTGGCACCACAAAATCACGCGCACCTTCGGGAGTTGATTTAATTAAAACTGGAGTTTCTACTTCGGTAAATTCTTGCGCATCTAAAAACACACGAGTTTGTTGACTCATTTTATGGCGCAACAATAAATTATCACGAACTGGCTTTCTTCTAATATCTAAG
>CAISTO010000454.1 GCA_903888395.1 uncultured Bacteroidota bacterium
AGTGGAAGCCGGTGAAAATTTAGGTTTTTTACCTGGCGATTTAAAAGAGAAAATTGATCCCTATTTGCGTCCGTTATACGATGCCTTAGACGACATGATTCCTGCTGAAAAACTCAAGCAACATATCGAAACTCGTGTAATAGAAATAGCACCTTTAGCGTTTATGCGTGGACGAACTTTAGACAATGCTTTTGTTATTTTAGATGAAGCCCAAAACGCCACAGATTTACAATTAAAAATGTTCCTAACTCGCATGGGTCCTCATGCCAAGGTAATTGTTACTGGCGATTTATCGCAAATTGATTTACCAAAAAAACAAATGTCAGGATTGCTAAAAGCAGTAAAAATATTAGATAATATTGAAGGTATTCATTTCCAATATTTAACCTATGAAGACGTGGTAAGACATAAATTAGTAAAGGATATTATTAAGGCTTACGATAAAGCTGAATAATTTTAGCCATTTTTATATTTTGTTTTTTATAACTAACAAAAAAAATTAGTAAATAAATTTCAAAAAAAAAGCTGCCCTTGCGAGGCAGCTTTTTGAATTATAAAATTTTAGTTTTTAATGAGGCGTTTAGTTATAACTGACTCACCATTATTTATTCTAACAAAATAAACACCATTGTTCAAACTAGCAGTGTTTAAAGTAGTTTTACTACCATTGATAGTTTCTGTTATCACTATTTTACCTGTAATGTCTAAAACTTCAACATTTACTAAATGACCGTTGCTGTTTATTTCAATCACATTGTTAAAAGGATTTGGAGTAATGTCAATCAATAAATCATTTCCTTGAACAGAAATGATATTTGAATAATCAAATTTACCATCAAAATCAATTTGTTTCAACCTGTAAAAAGCACTGGCATGATTGGCATCAATGAAACTGTATTTATTGACACGGTTTGAGTTTGCATTTCCTTTAACAAAACCAATTGTTTCAAAGTTAACACCATCCAAACTTCTTTCTATTTCAAAACCTTTGTTATTAATTTCGCTTGAGGTAGTCCATGTTAAATTGGTTTGTTTGTTATTGATAGTTGCATTGAAGCTAGTAAATTTAACAGGTAATACACTTGTACTCCATGAATTAGATACTCTAATTCCATCAATTGTAACTGCTGCGGTCCCAACAGTGCCTTGTCTTAAGGAAACAGAAGCAATTTTTGATAAATCTGAAATTGTATAATCCGTTGAAGCTAAAGTTGAAATTGAAGGTTCAGAACTTGGTACTCCAGAAGTTGAAATAAAAGCATAAACCGTATCAGTTACACTTGTATTAAAACTATATTTCAAAACAACTAAAATAGGTGTGTTAAGCGGATAGTCACTAGTTGTAAAAACTGCTGTTGAGGCAGATCCACCTTTATTCAAACCAACTTTAAATGTATTTATTGAACTTCCATCTTTAATAAAAATTCTACCTCTAAAATTACCTCCAGGTGTATTTCCAGCACTATCTATAAGATGAAAAAAATAATCACCTGTAGTTCCAGCGCTTGCAGTTACATTTAATAAAAATGAAGCATAAACTGCTCCAGAGTTATATTGTATAACTGGTTTGTTAGCATCTTCTCTACTTCCTGATGCATGTGAAAGTGAAACTGAACCACCTACTCCCGAAGAAGAGTATCCTGTATATGATAAAGAGGTGTTATTATAAATTATTGGTCCACCAGTACCACTATGTCTTTTCCATGATACACCGCCATTTGTAGGATTTGTTAATGTGTCTGTAGTAGAACCAAAGCTAAAATTTTCAATGGATGTTTGAGCGTAATTTGTTAAAGTTCCAATAGCAATTAAAGTTAGTAAAATTATTTTTTTCATATGTTATTTTTTAGGTTGCAAAAGTATATTTAAATTTCAAATTGCCTATAAACAAATTATTAAGGTTTTGATTTATTTTAAAACATAGATATTTCAAATTTTATTGCCCACTTTTATTGTTAAGAAATTATTACCTGCTTATTGTTTGCTGGTATAAACCTGAGTGCTTTAGCATTTTTATGTTAAATTAATGTTCACAAAAATAATAACTATATCAGCTTGTTAACAAATATTCATTGCAGTTATACACATCTAACTCACAAAATTTTAAACTATGTGAATACTATTTTTCTAGTTGTTTACCCTAATTTATTGATGCAATATTGAGGAAACCTATACAAGAATAAAATAAATTTTAAAATGGCTGAATTAGCAACTAACAGAAAAAAACGTGTACTTACAAATGCTCAAATTTTTGAATCTGGTAAACTTCCACCGCAAGCACCAGAATTAGAACAAGCAGTTTTAGGTGCGTTATTGCTTGAAAAAGATGCCATTAATGTAATTACCGAAGTTTTAAAAGCTGATAGTTTTTACGACCCTAAACACAAAAACATTTATGAAGCCATAGTGAACCTTTGGCAAAATGGAAGTGCTGTAGATATTTTAACCGTTTCGCAAGAATTAAAAAAGCAAGGTACTATTGATATTTCTGGTGGTGCTTATTATGTAACTTCATTAACTAATAGAGTTGCCTCAGCAGCAAATATTGAATACCACGCTCGTATCATTGCTCAAAAATATTTACAACGTGAATTAATTAGAATAAGTGGTGAAATAAGTACTGAAGCTTATGAAGATGGAACCGATGCCTTTGAACTTTTAGACAGTGCCGAACGTAAATTATTTGAAGTTTCTCAGGGAAATATTAAAAAAGATTACCGCGCCATTAGCGGTGTAGTTCAAGAAGCAATTATTGAAATAGAAAGTTTACGTGGAAAAGAAGGTGGTTTAACAGGAATTCCTTCTGGTTTCTCTAAATTAGATAGGGTAACTTCTGGTTTCCAAAAATCAGAATTAATTATTATTGCCGCACGTCCTGGGATGGGTAAAACTGCTTTTGCATTAAGTGTAGCCAGAAATGCTTGTATGGCAAATACCGAAACATTAAGGGGTGTAGCTATTTTTTCTTTGGAAATGAGTTCGCGCCAATTGGTAACACGTATGATTAGCGCGGAAGCTGAAATTGAATCAGATAAACTTAAAAAAGGAACTTTAGCTGA
>CAISTO010000455.1 GCA_903888395.1 uncultured Bacteroidota bacterium
ATTCATTTTTATTTTGAAATATACAATCAGCAAAATGAATTACTAACAAAAGCGGAAGTAGAACTGGTAAATGTGGATATGAAAACCAATAAACTGACGATGGCTCCAATGGTTTTAATTGAAGCTTTGAAACCCTTTTTTGAAATATAGGTTTAATTCGTTTAGCTATATATGCTCATGTCAGCTGGCAACTGTCCGCTAGCATATTCTTAACACTTAAAACTGTAAACTTAAAACTCTTAATTACTTTTCACCAATTCTTCGTATTTTTTTATCAGGATTTCATCATTTTTATTTTGCAATTGCAAAGCAACATTACCTGCATCTTTTAACAATTGTTTTTTTACTAAATCATTTTTCAAAACCAGATTTTCTTTTATTTCATTCACGCTGTTAAACAATAAATATTTACGCTCTTCTCCGTCCATTTTATTACTTAAGTTTTGGAAAACCGAAACTGCATCATTGATTATTTCATTGTTAGAACGCAATAAATATTTGGTGTATAAATACATCAAATTTCTTTTACCATAGTTGGTTTTGTTGATGGCATTTTCAAAATAATTGTTTTCATTTTCAAATGAATTTTTACTAATCACAGCACATACAGCTTGGCTAACACTAAAATTAAAATAGGTTTTCCATTTTCCAATTGCTTGTAAAGCTACCAAGCTATCTAAATTACTCAAACCGTATAAACCACTTGCCAATACTTGGTTGGAGCTATCTGCTAATGCCATTTCAAAAACAGATTGATACTTTACATCATTCCAATTATATAAAATCATTAACGCACTTGATCTGATGCTAGCCGTTTTTTTATAATTACATAGAGCTAAAATTTCATTTTCAAATAATTTTTGCTCTGCTGGGTTCAATTGGCCAATGGCTTGAACTCCTAATTCTATTATTCGTTTATGTTTATAATTTAAACAATATAAAACTGCATTTTTCAAATCGATACTTAAGTTATTTTTTGCTCTTGTATAATTTAATAATAAACCTGCAATTGCTTGTTGTTTGGCTTTCCAACTTGGCACATTCGTTAATTGTGTATACCAAGTTTCATTGCTATTCACTTCATTTATTTTTGCTACCAATGCTTTGTCTTCATCAAAATTAACTAAGAAAATAGAATCGCCTTTAAACGAAAATGTTTCACTAGTTTTGGTAATTTTTATGGGTAAATGTTGAACACCATTTTTATCGTAAACAGCTACCAATATTGGCAATTCATAAACACCAACTAATTGTGAATCCTGTTTTTGAACAATGGTTAAATTGGCAGTATTGTTTTTATAAACTGTGCTTATTTCTAATTCAGGATGACCAGCTTTTAAAAACCATTGATTAAAAAACCAGTTTAAATCTCTACCAGTTATTTCCTCAAAAGCCAAACGCAAATGATGTATTTCAGCACTTTTAAATTTATTTTGAGTAAGGTATAATTGTAACGATTTGAAAAATGCTTCATCCCCTACTTCTTTACGTAACATGTGTAATATTCGTCCACCTTTGGAATAACTGACTCCATCAAACATGTCTTCTTTATTGTGGTAATAAAAACGAATGGGTGTTTTAGTAGCGTTTTGTTTCCCTCGCAAATAACCTTGTAAATTTCCTTCAAAAACTGCATCAGCTTCCATAGTTCCATGTTTCCATTCATTCCAAATATATTCGCCATAAGTAGCAAAACTTTCGTTTAAAGGCAAGTTACTCCAGCTTTCAGCTGTGGTTAAATCGCCAAACCAATGATGATACATTTC
>CAISTO010000456.1 GCA_903888395.1 uncultured Bacteroidota bacterium
GCATATTCAAGTTATGCTAACTCGTTTAACGTATGCTTTTAAAGAAAAAGATTTAGATAAAATTCTTCGTATTTCAGCTGAATTAGGACATTATGTGGCCGATGCGCATGTGCCTTTACATGCTTCAGAAAACTATAACGGACAGTTCACTAATCAACATGGAATTCATGGTTTTTGGGAAAGTAGATTGCCTGAATTATTCAGTGCAGATTATGATTTATTTGTAGGAAAATGTATGTATTTAAACAATCCTTTAGAAAATGCTTGGCAAGCCAGCGAAGGCAGTTTTGCTGGTATTGATACCGTTTTAGGTTTTGAAAGATTGTTAAATAATAATTTTGATGTAAGCAGAAAATACAGCATTGAATACAAAGGAGCTACGCAAATAAAAAAGTATAGCAAAGAATATGCTTTGGCTTATCATCAAATGCTAAAAGGACAAGTGGAACGCAGACTAAAAGAAAGTATTTTAATGGTGGCAAATATGTGGTATACTGCTTGGGTAAATGCTGGTCAGCCTAATTTAGATGATTTAACAAAAGACAAAAAACAACCCAAACCGAGCGATAGTGAAATGCAACAAATAATTGTCGATGAACAAAAATTATTAAACAATAACCGAATGATTGGAAGGGAAGAGAAGTAGTTGATGGTTGACAGTTGTTAGTTGATAGAAAAAAGTTTTATTATGAACTATTAATGCAGTTGTGGTTAATTAACACTATCAATAATTCAATATATAATAAAATTTAACAATTATATTCATTTCCTATCAACTGACAACCATCAACTGACAACTATAAGTTCCCCGTTCTGCCGCCATCTACAGGAACATTAATTCCGGTAATGTATGCAGCAAATTCACTGGCCAAAAATGCAACAGCAAAAGCTATTTCATTAGGTTCTGCAAATCTTCCCATTGGAATTTCACTCATCATTTCTTGACTCACTTCATCAGTTGAATGTTGTTGTTTTTGAGCTTTATTATCTATAATTTGTTTCAGTCTATCAGTTGCGGTAGCACCAGGCAAAATATTATTTACGGTAATTTTAAATGGCGCTAATTCATTGGCTAAAGTTTTACTATAATTACCCATGGCACCTCTAATGGTATTACTTACACCAAGTCCACGCAAAGGAATTTTTACACTGGTAGAAATAATATTGATAATGCGTCCGTAACCAGCTTGTTTCATTCCAGTGTATACACTTTGTACCAAATGATGACTGCTAATTACATGCGAGTTAAAGGCATTTAAAAATTCTTCTTCCTTGGCGTCTATGGCTAATCCAGCAGCGGGTCCACCACTGTTATTTACTAAAATATGGTATATATAATGTACTTGTGCTTTTTGTTCTATTGCTTCTTTCACCTGAGCGGGAACAGCAAAATCGGCAACTAAGAAATCATGTTTTTGACCCATGCTTGTATCCAAATCACGCACAATTCTTTTTAATAATTCACCATTTCTGGCCATCAAAGTTACGTTAGCACCACACTTTGCTAATTGCATAGCAATGGCATATCCAATTCCTTTGGTGCTTCCGCAAACCAATGCATTTTTATCTTTTAAATTTATATTCATACTTCTATTTTTATTAGCATCTAGCTTCTAGCAGATTTCTTATTTTTGCTTCTGGCCTCTGGCAGCTAGCCTCTGGCAGATTTCTTATAACTAATTATAATTAAGTCAAACTTATCAACTAAACTATAAAGATGCTTTTTGACAAATCATGAAGATTTTTTGTATTTTTCATACTTTATAATTTATACTTCATACTTTTCCGATGTGTCGGTACTTTATAATTTCTCACATCTCTCAAATCTCAGTGCTCACTTCTCCAACTACTCATCCTTCCGCCTCAAATTTCTCTCCACGTCACGTTCTTTGATACTATCGCGTTTATCAAAAGCTTTTTTACCTTGTGCTAGCGCAATTTCTATTTTTATAAAACCATTTTCAGCTTCAAATAATTTTAAGGGAACAATGGAAAAACCTTTTTCATCACCACGTTTCTGCAATTTTTTTAGTTCAACTTTTTTTAGCAATAATTTCCTTACAGCCAAAGGTTCGTGGTTACTAAAACTTCCCTGCTTAAACGAACCAATATTCATGTTACGTATATAAAGTTCATCGTTTTGATAAAAACAATATGCTTCAGTAATGGAGGCATTTCCAGCTTTTATTGATTTTACTTCAGTGCCGCCAAGCACCATTCCTGCAGTGTATTTGGTTAACAACTGAAATTCAAAACTAGCTTTTTTGTTTAAAATATTAATGCGCTTATATAGTTTATCCTTACTCATGATTTGGTTTACAAAGAAAAACTTATTTTTTGATTTTTCTTATTGGTTGATAAGTTAATAAAGTTGGAAGGATGATTGGTTAATAAAGTTGATTGGTTGATTAAGTTGACTGGTTGATTAAGTTGATTGGTTGGATTGTGTTTTAAATTATAGTGGGCAGACACATAGGTCTGCCCCAACAGCCTGCCCCAACGTGTTTGAAAAAAAAATCCGTTACAAACTGCAACGGATTTTTTAAAAATAAAATTCATTTCGACAATAATTTAAAATCTTAGATTGATCATTGATAATCCAACATCCAAAATTCAACATCTAACATTTGCTTACATGTGCAAAGCTCTGTTTTCAGTAGCTGCTAGGCAGGCTTCTTTCACCGCTTCGGCATAAGTTGGATGTGCATGACTCATTCTTGAAATGTCTTCGGCACTTGCTCTAAATTCCATGGCTACTACAGCTTCTGCAATTAAATCAGCTACACGCGGACCAATCATGTGCATGCCCAAAATTTCATCTGTTTCCGCATCGGCTAATACTTTTACCAATCCATCAATATCCATACTTGCCCTGGCACGTCCTAAAGCACGCATAGGGAAACTTCCCATTTTATATTTTTTACCTGCTTTTTTCAATTCTTCTTCAGTTGCGCCAACTCCAGCCACTTCTGGCCAAGTATAAACTACACCCGGAATTAAGTTATAGTTGATATGTGGTTTTTGTCCTGCAATGGTTTCAGCTACAAACACACCTTCTTCTTCCGCTTTGTGAGCTAGCATGGCACCTTTTACTACATCGCCAATGGCGTAAATTCCTTTGACAGCAGTTTCCAAATGAGCATCAGTTTCTATGCGACCGCGTTCATCGGTTTTTAAACCAATATTCTCTAATCCTAATCCGTCAGTATAAGCTTTTCTACCAACTGAAACCAAGCAATAATCGCCTGTAAATGTTACTTCTTCGCCTTTTTCATTGTCAGCAGTAATGGTAACTTCTTTACCTTTTACTTTAGCTGATTTTACTTTATGACTAAAGTGAAAAGTAAAACCAATTTTACGCAAACTGCGTTGCAATTCTTTGCCTAAAGTTCCGTCCATGGTTGGAATAATGGCATCGGTATATTCTATTACCGAAACTTTTGCACCCAAACGAGCATATACTGAACCTAATTCTAAACCAATAACTCCACCTCCAATAATTACCAAATGTTTTGGAACTTCGGTCATGTTTAACGCTTCGGTACTCGTAATAATGCGTTTCTTATCTATTGCCAAACCTGGCAATGAAGCTGGTTTTGATCCAGTAGCTATAATAACTTTATCAGTATCTATTAATTGTTCAGTTTCGCCTGTTACTTTAATTTGATTTTTGGTAACAAATGAGCCAATACCTTTATAAACATCAATTTTGTTTTTTTTCATTAAAAAATCAATGCCTTCACAAGTAACTTTAACTACACCACTTTTGCGGTCTATCATTTGTTTTAAATTTACTTTTACCTCACTAACATCTATTCCGTGAGTAGCAAAAGTATGCGTAGCATTGTGGTAATGTTCGCTCGAGTCGAGCAATGCTTTTGATGGAATACAACCTACATTTAAGCAAGTACCACCAAGGGTACTGTATTTTTCAATCAATGCAGTTTTAAAACCTAATTGCGCGCAACGAATGGCTGCAACATATCCTCCAGGACCAGAACCTATAACGGTAATATCGTATTTCATAAAATTATTTTAGTAAAATTAATAGCTTGCAAAATTAAACTTATTCTTTAAGCTAACGAATGATGTTTGTTAGGTTAACAATGATGTTTTTTGCCACAGATTCACTGATTTTTATAAATTAATTATTCAGTTTCTTAAATCTATGAATCTGTGGCTACTTTTTTTGTTGACTATTCAATCTCTACTTGCCAATGCATAATTTGTTTGTCATCGCTAGCAGTTAGTAATTCATTATTAGCTGTCCAAATTACTTTATTAATGGAAGTAACATGTGCTTCATTTCGTGCTTTGTCTATTACTTTGAGTAAATCAAAACTATCTGCATCCCAAATTTTTAATGTTTTATCCATACTCACTGTGGCAAATAATTGTCCGTTTGGACTAAACTGAATGGAATTAATATGCAAATTATGAGCAGGTACATCTTTAATGATTTCGTAATTGTTTTCAGCATCAAAAAACTTTAAAAACACATCGCGGCCACCGCTTAATAAATGTTTGTTATTGTGGCAATATGCCAATGTAAAAACTGAATTTACATGGTGGTTTAAAGTTTCAATTAATTGAAAAGTATCAGCATTATAA
>CAISTO010000457.1 GCA_903888395.1 uncultured Bacteroidota bacterium
TTTTAGGAATCAATTCAAATGATGCAATAAAATTAAATGCGCGTGGTCTTACCTATAAATATGATTTAACAACATTTAAAAGCTGGAGACGCGTAGATATTTATTATTCTTTGAATGAGCCAAATGGTCAAAATGACAGTTCAAATCAAATCACTGAGCAATTACCACCTGAAATAAAGGACTCTATTATTGAGAAACCAATTATATTATCACCAATTGATTATTCAATAAAAAATTCAATTCCATATATATTGAATATAGAATTTGTTGAAGGTAAATCCAAAATGAAATTTCAAAGTCATGCAGAAGTGAGAAAACTATATGAATATCTCCTTGTGAATCCAACAGTTCAAGTTTTAGTGAGAGGCCATGTTTGTTGCGGAAACAATATGCGCATTTCAAAACGTCGCGCAAAATCCGTCTACACTGAACTTAAAAGATTGGGTATTTCAAAAGACCGACTTGATTTTGTAGGATTATCGAATAAAGAACCATTAGTTTTTCCAGAAAAAACAAATGCTGATCGTCAGAGAAACAGGCGAGTTGATGTAGTTTTCTCAAAAATCAAAGAATAAAATCCAAGCAATTTTATAGCTATATTTGAATTTAAATAAAGCATTACCTCCTAAATCGCGATTAAGTTTTGCATATTTAATTCATTCTTAAAATGAAACTAATTTCTTCAATTCTATTTCTAACTTTCTTCCATTCAATTTTTTCGCAAACTCCAAACGATTCAATTTTTCATTTTACAATTCCCCCAAATGAGATTAATTGCATGGAAAATTTCAATATTCATGCAACAGAAGTTGATCCAGTAAATGCCTTTCTTTTGGCTAAAATGACAGAATTAATGTATCCAGAACGTTTAGATTATCAAATTAGGTATTTAAAAAATGGATCCAAACCTGTACGATCTTTACCTTCCACTAATTGGTTAAAAGCACACCCTCTTATTACTAATAATAATTTCAAATTAGCCTATGAGAATAGATTTGATCATTATTTTCCTAAATCCTTAGGCAGTATAAAATCTAATGTCTCATTTTATTTTTTGGAAAAGTTCAAATTTGATACAATTTCTATTTTAGGAATTAAATCTGTAATAGGCTATGATCCAGAACTAATAGTGATAAATGCGGATTCATTAATACTTTTATTATATCGAGGAACTGATGACGTTGACAATAACCGTTTTGCCGAATGGAAAGGAACGGATTTTAATTTTTCAAAAATTGAAGCCGGTAGTGATTTTAATTATGCTAAAATTCACAGAGGCTTTTTAATAAGTTTTGAGTTAATTAAACCTGAATTACTTTTACTTCTAGATAGTCTTAATGCAAAAAATAAAGCCGTTTGGATTTCTGGACACAGCCTTGGTGGAGCAATGGCGATTCTTACAGGCGTATTCTTAGAAAAGTCAGGGTTTTCTATTCAAAATATTTATACCTATGCAACACCACGTGCAATTGGCGACCGCACACTTTCAGAGCTCTGTGATTCTCTATTGCCTAATAAAATTCATCGATTTGAATATTATTTGGATCCTGTCACTATACTTTTTAACTCGGGATTTTCAACTATTGGCAAACGCTATTGGTTTGATAATGCGACAAAAGGAAATTATAACTATTACCCAGCGTGTGAGGAACGTCATTTTGCAAAAAAGCCATTTGAATATAGACGGCGACCTTTCGCAAATGATGAAAAGAGAAATTTGGCACGCGTAAAACGAGAAAAAAATGATTTATTACTTACCGATTTGCCAACAAAATTATTTTATCATAACACACAATGGTACGTTTATGCCACTTATAAATTGATACCAGAGGATTTAAAGTCAAATTTGCCAAAAGTTGATGATAGTTTTCCTTTTATTTATTATGGGTGGAAAATGGCTAAGTAAATAGGATTCTGTAACATACTGTTATACAATTACAAAGGTGTTTATAACTATTTATCATACTTCATTAATTTTATCTTACTTTCAAGGTGAATTAACCACTCACTAAAATGACACTAAATAGATCGTCCATATTTTTGGAAATAATAGAAAGTTTATCAAAAAACGTTCACATTAGTGAAGGAAATGTTGATATAATGGCAAAAGAGATTTTGCATAAAGCTTCACATTTTCTTAAAATACCTCGCGTAAATGCTTGGCTCTTTGATGAAAACGACACTAAACTGACTTGTTTACAAGCCTATGACAGAAACGGCGATTTATATTATAAAGAAAAAGACCTTTTAGCAGAAAGCTACCCATTGTATTTTAATCACATCAGACGAAAAGATATTATAATTAGTTTCGAAGCTAGAAATGAATCATTTAATGCTGAATTGCTAGATATTTACTTAATTCCACAAAATGTATTTTCGATGATGGAAGTTCCTATTCTTTCGGGTGGAAAATTAAAAGGAATAATTTGTTTTGAAAACACTGAAAAAATTAGAGATTGGACAAATGACGAACAACATTTCGCCCTTGCATTAACTCAGTTATTAACACTTACTTTAGAAACAAAAGAGAAAAATCTTTACCGTCAAGAACTAGAAAAATTGGTTTCCGAAAAATCGGTTTTAATATCCGAAATTAATCACAGAGTAAAAAACAATTTAGCTGTTATTACTGCATTAATTCGAGTGGAAGCAAATCGTGCAAAAGATGAATACCACAAGGAACTTTTCGCTAATGTGATGTCAAAATCATTCACGTTGTCGACACTTCAAAATGTCATGTATGATTCAAAAA
>CAISTO010000458.1 GCA_903888395.1 uncultured Bacteroidota bacterium
TCAGAACGAGAAAGTGTCGTTATAGCATGATTTCTATTTAATCCTCTTTTTACTGTTTCTAATCCTATTCCAGCCGAGGCTCCTATAATAGTTATATTCATTTTGTTTTTTTTAATTTTGGTTTTGAGCTAAAATCTAACGTTTTGCGGGTTTAAGAAGTTGGCGATTTCGGAGCACAAAACTTTCTATACCCAACAAACTTTATTAGTTGTACAACTGTTTGTATTCGCACTTACTCCGCCGTTTTTTTTAGGTGCTGTTATAGACAATCCAACTCTATCATATAACTTCTCAATTTGAACTATTAAATTTTTTATTTTTTGTTCGCCAGAAAAGTCTGCATTAATTCGGTTTTCTAAATCATTTCTATAAGCCCTTTTAATTGATTCGGATGACTTATCTGAATTGGCACTTATACTGTCACAATATTTTTTCTCCAACTCAATAAAACCTAAGGTGTTATAAAGTATTGCCGAAAATGAGTTTTTTAATTTTTCAAATTTCTTTGTTTGACTATTTAAGCGATAATTTAGAACGCCTAAAATTATAGTTGCCGCAAAAGTCATTACAGCAACTATAAAATTATAAATTTCCATGATTATTCAGAAGAATTTCGAATATTATTTAATATTTCTTGCCTTTTTGATTTTGATTTTGTTAAAATTTCATTAGTCTTATATTTTTGAAAAATAAAAGTTGCAATAATAATAAAAACAAAAGCAATTAAACCTGGAACATAAAATTTATCATTATCTATCATGTTAATTTTAAAACGACCTTTTTGTATTAAACACGAAATTAATCCAATAACAAAACCTAAACCTATTGATCCTAAAATACCAATGGCAATGATTTTCAATTTAAGTTTTTTTATTGTGTCTTTTCTTCCTTGATCTTCTGGTCGCATACCCCTGATTCTTGTCGTTGTTGTTCCATCCATGTATACATGAAACTCCTTGTCGTTATATTTATAATATGTAATCCAAAATGGCACATAAACTCTTAAAGGATGGTCTTTATCATAAATCACATCACAATAAAAATCTTTATACTTATCGCCAGGAATTCTATTTTTTGCATCATTTTTTACTTGAGCATCAGATTGCATCTTGCCAAGTGTTTCCCAAGTTGAATGTTCATCTATTGTAAAATCGACAAGATTGAATCCAATTGTGTATTTTGAGTCAAAAGGTTTCATTTCACCTCTTGAGAAACTCGTATCGTGAGCATAAACTGCAATGTCTGATTTTATTCCTTTGCCAATTCCTGCAAATGCTATGATCGTTAAATCTCCTGCACATTGCCCACTACTTGGTCGCCAGTCAATAACAGTACGTGTTTTACTTACCATTTTTTTCTTTGATTCACTCCATTCACTATACTCTTCTCTTCTTTTGTATCCGCTAGATGCAGACCAATTACCATGGTACTTAACATTATAAAGCCACATTGGTAGATAGACGCCATTAACTGATTCAAAAACTGTTGAATTTAAAATATCATCTGGAGTGTAATCGCCTTCTGATAACCAAGATAAAACAGCCTGCTCGTAGTTTTCTTTAGTAACTTTAAATGGTAAAATGCCATCTGGTTTAACAATTTCTTCATCTTGTGCTTTTTCAATTTCAAACTTACTTCCGCAAAAGTTACAGTTGGTCATTTGAGTTCCTGGGTCAAAAATTAATTCTGCACCGCAATTGGAACATCCGATTTTTTTAAATTGTAATTGTTTTTCCATTTTATTTATTTGATTGGTGAAAACTTGATATGCATTACTTGCTAGTTTTTCATATGTGATTTTGTCATTATTTTCTAACTGTACGTATGAGTCCGGATAATTAACTAAATTATTTAACGCTATTTTAGCTGATTACACCATCAGGAAATTCAAATATACATTTATTATGTTATTGTTGGTTTTATCACCAACAAATTTTATTTTATTTATATGTTGGTGATAACACCCACAGGGGCTGAAATTTCAGAAATTAATATAAATTCGCGTTAAGGATTGCAGTGAAAATCCTTTTGGCAACGAAAAGCCTGGCCGAAGGCAACGCCCAAATTATTAAAATAAA
>CAISTO010000459.1 GCA_903888395.1 uncultured Bacteroidota bacterium
GCAGAACTAAATTTTTTTAAATAATCGTAACTAGCTAATGTATTGGTTTTTTCTATGTGATTAAGAATTTGAATTTGGGTAGGAGTGATGTACATTTTGGCCACTTCTATTCCTAATAAATAGGTGGCTCTAAAAAATATGAACTGGCCTTTTTCCATTTCTAATTGAATGTCGAAAGTATAGCTATTTTTACCATCGCTGTATTCACATTCGCCTTTACACGAAATATAATTATAATTACTTTCTTGTTGTTTTACCTGATTAAAAAATGCTGAATGATCTTTTTTTATTTCTACTGCTTTCGCAATATCAGTAGGTAATTTAGCACCTACATTCTTTTTCGATTTACATGATTGTACAAAAAACAAGGCAATAAATAATAGGTAACTAATTTTAATAATAATATATTTCACTTTTGAATTTTATTTGCAGCAAATATGTAAGTAAGAATCTTAATTAAAAAATTTGTTTTTATAAATGGACTCTGGCTTAAGGCAACTGGCAATTAGTAGTAAAATTTTACACATTACTAAAAACTTTTTCAGTACATAACCTTCTAATTTTGTAATCTTGTAATCTTTCAATCTTTTAATTAAAATAAATGTCAAGCCACCATATCGTTCGCGATGAACAAGAACCCGCATTAATTATTGCCAATGGGCAAAGCTGTAGTTTTGAATTAATGGGACAATTATTAGAATGGAGTCCGGTGGTAATGGTTTTAGATGGCGCCATTCACCGTGTTTTGGAACTTGGAATTAAACTCGATATTGTACTTGGTGATTTTGATAAAATTGAAAATTGGGATGAATTATTGGCCAACCAACAACCGGTTGTAGTGGTGCATACCCCTGATCAAAATAAAACGGATTTGGAAAAAGGATTAGATTTTTTAATTGCTAAAGGCCATAAAGCAGTAAATATTTTATGGGCAACTGGAAAACGTGCCGACCATCACATCAATAATTTAAGTACGCTGGCTAAATACAAAGACCAAATTACCATTGTAATGCTCGATGACCATTCAAGGATTTTTAACCTACCCAATCAATTCACCAAATGGTATCCTGCCAATCAAAATATTTCTTTGATTCCGTTGGGAAGTGTTTTTGGTTTAACCACAAAAGGTTTAACTTATAATTTACAAAACGAAGATTTACATTTAGGCATAAGAACCAGCAGCAGCAATAAAACTGAAGCAGATGGTTTGATTGAAATAAAATTTGATAGTGGAAATTTATTGCTAATGGAATGCAATGATTAGGGAAAGATTTGATAATAATAACGTTATTTTATAAAACTCATTTCTAATACAATAATAACTCGTCATGCAGCGCATCTCCTTTGTTTATTAAGCGCTTTTAAAATTCAAAGTTGGATGCCAAGGAAAGGATACCGCTTTAGCGGTACTTCTGAATGACACAAAGTCATTTTATATTGAATTTTTTGAAAAAAATTATCCCTCGCAATGACGTTTTATACTAAAAACTTATTATTGGAGAAATAAAAAATCACATTGAAACATAAAACATAGTCATATTAGAAAAAACTAAATTATATTTCAATTATTCCATTAACGATGTGCATTGGCCCGACAAAAATGCGGGCCAGCCCTGGCCTTGTGCGTGGAAGCTTATTTTTGTCTAGCTTTTTTGTTTCTTTTTCAGCAATGGAAAAAGAAAGAAGAAAGAAAAGAAATCCTTTTCCATTAGATAACTTTATTGACTTACGAAATATACCGTTTGATATTTACTTTTGAATTATAAAAAAAGACGCGATGAATCGCGTCTCTACATTACTATTCAAAATTATTTTTATTCCAATTCCATTACCGCCTCAAAAGCCCTTTCATAAATGCTTTCTTGTTCTGTAATTTGTTTTTTCAACACACTTAACTCCAATTGTTTTTTATTCAATTCAGCAGGATTGCTTGCTATTTCAGGTTTAGCAAAACTTTCTTCTACTGCTGTTAATTGTTGTTTTAGTTTTTCCAATTGTTTTTCGGCTAAATCAAAATCTGTTTTAATTTTTTGAATTTGATTGTTGCTTAATTTCGATTTATTTTCTACAACAACGGGTTTTACTTCCACAGGTTTTGCCACAATTGGCTCAACTTTTTTAACATTTTTATTGGCCTCTTTATTGGCCAATTGAATGGCTTCATTTTTTATTCTAAACTCTTCATATTCGGCATAAGTTCCTGGATATTCTTTCAATTCTAAATCTTCTATATACCATATTTTATTCGCTATTTGGCTTATAAAATGTCTATCGTGACTTACAGTTATAAAAGTTCCTTCGTATGCTTGTAACGCTTGACTTAAAATATTAATGCTGCGCATGTCCAAGTGATTCGTTGGCTCATCCAGTAATAAAAAGTTTGCTTCTGTTAAAAGAGTTTTTGCTAACGCAACACGCGCTTTTTCACCTCCACTCAGTACTTTTATTTTCTTAAATACATCATCACCGGCAAAAAGGAAACAACCTAAAATAGTTCTTAATTCTGTTTCTGGTCTTTCAGATGCATGGTGAGAAAGTTCTTCTAATATTTCATTTTGTTGACCTAAACTTTCTAATTGATGCTGCGCATAAAATGCATCACGAACATTGAATCCTAATTTGGCTTCGCCTTCATATTTTTCAACACCTGCAATGATTCGTAGTAAGGTAGATTTTCCTTTTCCATTGGCACCAATCAAAGCTATTTTATCGCCACGTTCTATGCGCGCATTTGCTTTTTTTACAATGTCAACATCAGGAAACGATTTGCTTACATCAATCATTTCGGCCACCAAACGGCTGCTTTGTAATCCTAATCTAAAATTGATACTAATGGCAGAATTGTCATCTTCGGGAGCTTCAATTTTATCTAATTTATCCAACATTTTAACCCTACTTTGAGCAGCTGTAGCCTTACTGGCT
Source organism: uncultured Bacteroidota bacterium (assembly GCA_903888395.1). Taxonomy (GTDB): domain Bacteria; phylum Bacteroidota; class Bacteroidia; order UKL13-3; family UKL13-3; genus JAAFJM01. Next base: position 2,923 of record CAISTO010000459.1, read on the forward strand.
TTGGCTTTAAAGCGAGCTATAAAACGTTCTTGTTCTTTTATAAATTGTTGTTGATTATCGAATTGGCGTTGTTGTAAATCCATTCGTTCATCTTTTGAACTTAAAAAATAACTGTAATTTCCGCTGTATTCATAAATACTTGAATTGGCAACTTCCACGGTTTTATTAGTCATTTTATCCAAAAACTCCATATCGTGACTTACCACAATTACAGTTCCAGGGTAACCAATTAAATATTCTTCTAACCATTTAATGGTTGGTAAATCCAAGTGATTCGTTGGCTCATCTAGCATTAACAAATCAGGATTTTGCAATAGCAATTTTGCCAACATGACACGCATACGCCAACCTCCCGAAAACTTTTTGTAAGGTTGTTGTAATTGCGCAGTGGTAAAACCTAAACCTTCCAACACTTTTTCGCATTTATGCTTCATGTTGTAACCATCTAATCTATCAAATTCCTCTTGCGCATTGCTGAGTTTATTGATAATTTCCATGCTATGGTCGGTTTCCATTTGCACTAAAATTTCGTCAATTTCTTTTTCCAAAAACAACGCACGACTAAAAGCCTGCATGGTTACATTTAAAATGGTATCTTCGGTTTCAAAACTTAAATTATCCTGATTTAAAAAGCCAATGGTTAAGTCTTTTGGCTTGCTAATGGTTCCTTCGCTTAAACCAAATTCACCATTAATAACACGCAATAAAGTAGATTTTCCAGTTCCGTTTCTACCAACTAAAGCAATGCGTTCATTGGGTTTTATGTGCCAATTTGCATTGCGGTAAAGGTAACGTCCACCAAATTCAAAGGCTATATTTGTTAAAGCAATCATGTATTAATTATCAAAATTTTGAGGCGCAAATATAATCGAAACAATTGATTGATTTGAGTTTTGTTCAATTGTTTAAAAAATTAGGAATTTATATTTGTAACCTAACTTTGTCAAAGTTTTAAACTTTGACAAAGTTGCTTTGGCTGTAACGAGTCTGAAGACTTTTTATTCATTATGAATCCTTAGTCCCCTTACAAATGCTTGGCTTCAGACTGAGGATAGTTGTATTATTGTCCAACGAGTTTTGTTTTATTTTCATCAAGCTTTTGTTTGATATATGCTTTTAATTCATCAAAAGTCATATTTTGTGTTTCAGAGCTAATTTTTTCTCTAATATCTCGCATCATTTTTACAGCATCAAACTGTTTTTCTTTTTTAGTAGTTTTACTCATAAATATTTATTATTTTATTTTAATTAGTGAACCTTTCAGATTTCATAATTTACTAAATCTTTTGGGCTTCTTATTTCAATCATTGAATATCCAAGTCGTAAATTCACAGAATTGTAACCCTTAATTCTGTCTAAGTTTACGATATGTTTGAAGTTCCAACTTGCTAATACATCTACTTTATGAATGGTTGCCATTGCAATATGACGACAGTCTTCTAAACTAGTTTTTCCAACTACTTTTTCGTCAATGTAAGTATCTGCAAGTTTGATTGCTTCCTCAGTGAGTTCAATTCTTTGGAATTTGTCTGCCGAATATTTTAATAAATGTTCTTTAACGTGTTGTGGTGCATTTATTAATTCGAGGTCAAGTAAGTCTGAAACTACAAAAATAATTTCCTTGTTGTCGAGCCTATCAAAAAGTTTAATAGTCGCCTCTTTGAATTCTTCGTCAAAATATCCACCAACTACGGAAGTATCAATATAAACTCTTTGTTTCATTTATTGTAAAATTTACCTTTCAAATTTACAATAAGTATTGGTTTTTAAAACACCAGTATAAAATTAGATTCCATTATCCAATAGTAAACAAAAAAAATAATCGAAACTTTTTCCAAACTTTGTCAAAGTACTTTGACAAAGTTAATAGCTGTAACGAGTCTGATTCCGATAGTTTTCGGAACCATCGCAAAGGCTTGGCTTCAGACTGAGGATGGTTGGTTCTAATTATTTTTTCACTTGTTAACAATCAATATCGATTACCAAAACCTTGTCCAATAGCAATTATTCACCACATCGCGCAACTTCACCAATCCTTTGTCAAATATAATTTGAACCTCTGTAAATCTTGCAGCAGGTTGAAGCACCGACAAGTTTAACGTATCTCCAAAAACCTTATAATCTCCCAATGTGCTCGGAGTTTCATTTACTGCCTTGTTAAAACTGTTCGTAGAAATAAAATCTTCAGTAATTGTAAAATCGATCTCTGTAGTTTTAGAATCTTCTGAAACAGTCAATTTAAAAGACCAATAAACGGGAATAGACATCGAAGACCATGCTTCGATAGTCTCGTAACAAAACGGCTTCGCTCCAGTTCCTCCTACGCTCAAAGGGTTATTAGTCAAGGTGCGCGGAACAGAGCGAGAATAATAATCAACTGGCAAAATCAAGGTATCACCTTTCCCGTTGCTAAATTTCAACTCACTAACCGATGGAAAATAACCCTCCATTTGTTCAGGTAAACCCGAACAATCAACTTTTTTCTTGCAACTGCTAAAGAATACTGATGAAATGATTCCAAATACTACCAATGATAATAAAAATTTCTTCTTTAAATCCATGTTTTTAAAAAATTTGTTTTTAACTTTTTCTAGCTTGGCAAAAGTAGTAATTTTTTTTATTTCGAAACTCTGAACTAGATACGAAGCACAAAACTAAATTCATTAATAATCCTTAGCCCCCATACATTGACTTGGCTTCAGACTAAGGATAGTGATGGAAATATAATCGAAACAATTGATTGATTTGAGTTTTGTTCAATTGTTTGAAAAATTAGGAATTTATATTTGTAACCTAACTTTGTCAAAGTTTTAAACTTTGACAAAGTTGCTCTGGATGTAACGAGTCTGGACACTTTATTCATTATAAATCCTTAGTCCCTGCCCACAAAGGCTATGCTTCAGACTAAGGATAGTTGGGTAGCTAATAGCAATATGAGAAATACGTTATACATTTAGTTTATTTGTCTGTTTGTTAATGGATTTATTAAGGTCAAAAAGTTTGTCAATAAGGATTTTATTTGTCACCCAAAACAGTCCGCCAAGTATTAAAGCACCAATTTTGAAATTGTCGCCCTTGTAAATAAATGAGTCGTGAAAATTCTTCTCAATAACTACTTGCTCAAATGTCCATAGAATGAAATTAACTATAAAACTTAAAGCTGTCCAGCCGAACTTGTAATTGGTTGTCAGGTAGTAAAAGCTAATTTGAAAAATAAAAATTGTAATGTAAATAACAGTCAAGAAGTGCCAACCAATGTCTGGAAAAACCAAAAGTGTCCCTTCGACAACTGGTATTGTCAAAAGTGCAAGACCTACACCGATTAAATATTGTATGGTCGTCTTTTTTAGCATTGGCTATAACGGTTTCGGGCTTGGCGAAGGTGGCGACTTTCACCACAAATGTTGATGCGGAGAACCAAACTTTGATTAACCAAAAATGTGTCTGCGGAGCACTGAACCGCCACTTTTGCCAAGCCCGTGTTATATGCCGTTTATATATCTTTAATCATCTCAAACTGTCTACCTGTTATCTCAATATTTTTTGTCTTTAAAAAATCTACAATTGAACTACAGGCAATATCTGTGTTTATTAGTTTTGTTTTAGTATTCTTATTGAGTTTGCTAACTTCTTGAAACAATAACGAAGCAATACCTTTCCTTCTATGAGCTTTGTCAACAGCAATTTGAGTGATATCTCCAGAATTAGGCTCAAAAATGCAATATCCTATTATTTTTTCGCCTTCAAATACGCCTAAATTTATAAAGTCTTCTCTCATTCTATTAATTGATTCAAAACTATTCTGCCAAGAAGGAGAAAAATCCCAAAAATCAGAAATTGAATCATATTGATTACTATCAAATAGTTCTATTTGATAGCGTGTTCCAGTGTTTTTAATTTCATCCTTAATTTCTTCATTTTTCCAAACGAAATAATTTAACTCACGAGTAACTTTAAAACCGATTTTTCGATAAATGGAAACAGCTTTCGTATTATGTTGCAAAACTTCTAACAGATAATGTTTGATATTGGCCTCTTTTAAAAACGGTATTGAGTAGTCAAATATTTTTGTGGCTAAACCTTGGCCCCTATAATTTTTAAGTGTCCCTGTCCCGGTGTCGTAAGCCATTTTTGTTCCGTAAAAGTTTCCAATTCCATTCAAGGTAAATGCCACAATATTTTCTTCCTCAAATGCTGCAAAGGATAAATCCGGATCAAAGCCACGCCTTTTGCACAGAGTTATGAGTTCGTTGGCGTTTATTTGCATTTCATAGTCGGCAAATGCCTTACTAAATGCTACAAATATTGTTTCAAAGTCTATTTTTTCAAGTGATTTTATTTCCATTTACAATACTTTTTCATTTCTATTGTGGGTTTGCGCCAAATGGCATATAACTTGTTTATATGGATGCATAATGCATCCTTTTACTTCCAATTTAAGTGTAATAAGGATGCAATTTACATACTTTTCAAATATACTTTTTTCTTATAAATCTAAGTCATCAAAAGGACTTTTTATTTCTAGAAAAAAAAATTAACAAATAAACCTAAAACCTCAACAGCATTTGATGATTGGGATTGGAATGGGTTTCACTGATTTTAAAATTGTAATCTCCAATAATTTCAAAGCCCATTTTTTTATAAAAATTAAATGCTTGGTGGTTTTCTTTCCATACAAAAAGCCACATGCCAATTTGCTTATTTTGCTTGGCCAATTCAATATTGTAGTTCAAAAGTTCATAGCCTAATTTTAGGTTATAAAACTCTTTTAACAAATAAAGTCGTTCTAATTTGGTCACATTCTCCAATTGAATATGCGCAAATTTTTCATTCAAAATTATTTTGGAATATCCAGCAGCTTGCTCTTGATAATTGATTAAATGGTAAATATTTTCAGCATCATTTAATTCCGTTTGGAAAACTTCTTGGGTGTATTTTGCATTCACATATTGTTGAATGTCATCGGCAGATGCACTGTGCCCATGCGATGCTATGAAGGATGTTTTTCCAATAGCTGTCAATAATTTGATGTGTTGATCCTGGGCTTTAATTATTGAAAACATCAGCGTTTATTGGTGGTTTTTAACTCATCAAAATAATAGTGTTTTATCCATTATCATTTGATTTCGGATAAAACACTATTTTCTATTCTTATTTTTTTTCTTTTAAAACCATGTCAATGGTGATGGCTCCGGCAAGAATGGCAATTTTGTTTTCTAGGTTTGCGTAATTTTCTTCTATTTGTACATTGTATTTATCGGCAGTGGTAAATAATTCTTTCATTGCACCCGCCCATTTTTTTGAAATAGATCCAATTTGATTATTGGCAGCATCATTGATTGTAAAATTCCATGCTTTCCAATCACCAGAAATTTCAGCAATTAATTCTTCCGATGTATTAAAAATATTAAAAGTTGGGCTGAATAATTTGAATTTTTGTTTGATGTATCCAATGGCTTCACCCTGTGCATTTTTAATGGTAATTTTTGACAATATAAAAGTCCAACCACGAGAAATTTTTACTTCCAAATTATCATTTGAATCTCTAATTTCGAGTAAAAAAGGCAACATGGTTTTACTGATTAATAAAGAAAGTAGTTTTTGGCCTATGTTTAGTTTTTGCTTAATAGCGCCAATGTTTTCACCTTTATCATTATAAATTTGATAGCAGTTTTCGAACTTAAAAAAGTTTACTTTTTCATCAATAAAATAGGTGTTTGATTCAAAAAAATTAGATTTCATTTAATATTATTTATTGTTTTTCTTACTCATAAGGCTTTTCAGTAACGCCCCGTTTTTAATGGTTGCTGAACTCCATTTTACTATTTATTACAATTTTTACTTGTTTGCAATAATAGTATTTTTCAGATAAATCAATATTTTGTAATTATTAAATGAAAGCGTTACATTTTTTAATTGAAAATGTGAGAGAACTACAATTTCTTAGTTATCATTTTCCGCCAAGGAACTTTTAAAAACATCCAATGCTCTTTGTCTAGCAAAAGTGTGTTCTACCATTGGAAAAACAAGCGGTGAATTCCCTAACCATTTTTTGATATACTTTCGTTCAGGATCAAATTTTTTGGTTTGCTCACTCGGATTAAATATTCTAAAATATGGCGCTGAATCGCATCCACAACCTGCCGACCATTGCCAGTTTCCGTTGTTCGATGAAAGTTCATAATCCAATAATTTTTCAGCAAAATACGCTTCTCCCCAACGCCAGTCTATTAGTAAATGTTTGGTAAGAAAACCCGCAACTATCATTCGCACCCTGTTATGCATTAAGCCAGTTTCATTTAATTCCTTCATGCCCGCATCTACTATTTCATAACCAGTTTCACCATTGCACCATAATTTAAATTCAGCTTCGTTATTTCTCCATTTAATTACATCGTATTTCGATTTAAAATTATGGGTAACCACTTTTGGATAATGATACAATATCATCATGAAAAACTCTCGCCAAATTAACTCATTCAGCCATTGTTCATTTAACTCCAAAGCTGTTTTGGTTAATGCCCTTACGCTTACAGTTCCAAAGCGAATTTGCACACTTAAATTGCTTGTTCCATTTATGGAAGGTGTATTGCGCGTATTGTGGTAATTGGAAATAATGTTTTTATCAATAAATGTAGCAGAAATTCCAGTGTTTGTTTCCTCAAATCCAATTTCGGTAAGTGTTGGAAAATGGAAAGCTGCTCTTTGAATGAAATTATTTTGCAATTCTTCAGACGGAAATGTTTTGATTCCTTCCACACTTAATTTTTGTTTCCATAACCTTGAGTATGGAGTAAATATGGTGTATGGACTTCCGTCTGATTTCATTACTTCCGATTTTTCGAAAATAACTTGGTCTTTATAAGTTTTAAAAGAAATATTTTTTTCTAAAAACCAATCTGTTAATTGTTGATCTCTTTGTGTTGCATAAGGTTCGTAATCGTGATTGGTGAATACATTTTCAACCACATAATTTTCACAAATAGTTTTAAATGCATGCATTGGCTCATCATGAATAACTAATAATGACGAACCAATTTTTAGTAATTCATTGTTGATATTTGCTAAAGCATGATGAATAAAAGCAACTCTTTTGTCTTTTTTATTTTTGAGTTCGTTTAAAATATTTTTATCAAAAATGAAAATTGGTAGCACATTATTTGAGCTATTTAATGCCTCAAACAATCCATGATTATCGTTCAATCGCAAATCTCTTCTGAACCAAAAAATGTTTACAGGTTTGCTTGA
>CAISTO010000460.1 GCA_903888395.1 uncultured Bacteroidota bacterium
CGAGCGGGACGGCCTTTCGGTAAAAAAATATACTTCAAATACCAACAGTCCCAGCGGGACGACCATATGGTAAAAACACTATTAACTTAAAAATATTAGTCCCAGCGGGACGACCTTTCGGTAAAAAAAATATACTTCAAATACCAACAGTCCCAGCGGGACGACCATATGGTAAAAACACTATTAACTTAAAAATATTAGTCCCAGCGGGACGGCCTTTCGGTAAATGAAGTAAAAAAAAATCTGTATAATCTGTGGCTGAAATAACTAACTATAAAATTTCTACTTTTTGAATCAATACAGCGTTTGCAGTTTTTATTTTTAAAATATATAAACCTCGTTTTAGTTTATATGATTTGTTTAATGCAAAACGATTGATACCAAAATCAACTTTCTCTTTTTGCTTAAAAACTATTTTTTCATCTGTTGATTGAATCGTAATCTCTACTTTCTGATTCATCATACTATTTAAACAAACATGCAAATTACTATCTGCTAATTGTACTGTTTGAATTAAACTATCATTGGTATAATACGCCAATAACTGATGCGTTAATTTCATATCAGGAATTCCATATCCAATTAATTCATTGGCATGGTAATATTGATTGGCACTTAGCGCCATAGCTTGCTTTATTTCAAAAGGAGTTTTCATTCTGTTTCCCTGCAACAAACAAGCAGCAGCACCTGCTATTAAAGGTGCTGAATACGAAGTTCCATTTCCTTTTATAATTTTTCCATGTTCATTTACTAACTCCACTGATTCACCTATTGTGGCAATTTCCGGTTTCACTTTATGGCGCTTTGCAAAACCAATAGAAGTAAAAGCCGCAGCTTTTTTATCAGCATTACAAGCACCAACAGTTAAAACTTTATCTGCATCGGCAGGCGTACAAATATATTCCCAAATTTTATTGCCTTCATTCCCGGCACTTACCACCACTAATATTCCATTGTTTACAGCCATGTTAGCAGCTTGCGCAATAAGGGTTTTATTACCGCTAAATTCTTTTTTTTTATGTCCAAATACTTTGTCATCAAACTCAGTATAACCCAACGATGATGTAATGATATCAACGCCTATGCTATCAGCCATTTCAGCTGCTTTTGCCCAATAATATTCTTCTATTGGATATTCCGACAAATTATTTTCAGTATTAAATAAATGGTAATTGGCCTCGGGTGCTGCGCCTACATATTTATAAGGAACATTGGCAGCCATGCAGCTAACCACATTTAATCCATGTTCATCGTTATTGTTATAAATATCTTCATCGGCATTTACCAAATTGAAACTATTTTTAATATTGCTTTGATTAAAAAATATCAATTTATTTAAGTTATTAAAACCGGCATCAAATACAGCAATGTCAATTCCTTTTCCATTTAAATTTTGTTGATGTAATTTTTGGGTATTGGTAATCAATATTTGCTCCGTTGCTTTTCCATAATATAAACTAGAATCAAATGTTTCGTTTTTATCAAACCTTTGTTCCAACAAATTAATCCTATCGGCTAAGTTTATATTTTCCGACTTTTCTTTTACCTTATCGTAACCTATTAATAAAACATCCTTGATGTCTTTATTGTTTTTCAAACTATCAGCTAACCCAACATTGGCCAAAACTATGATGCCATTGAACCATTTTAGCGGATACAAATAATTGGTAACAAAAGGCAATACCGTTTGAATATTCTTTTCATTTACGGGCAAATCATTGATAGTAATTGCTGGTAAATGAAACTTCATTCTTCTATAAAGGCATTTACGTGTAATAAAACTTTCAGGATTTATAGTGGAAAAATGAGCAGTATCTTTTTGCTTAAAGGAAACAAAATAATAATTGCCTTGCGCATGTATTTGCAAAGCAAAAACAACAAGAAAGAAGAATAAAAAAATACGAATTTTCATTGGTCAAAATATTGAAACAAAAATTAAAAAAATTGATTTTTAGTTTTCGAATTTCTTAATTAGAATTTCGAATTTAACAACCTACAAATCAAAAACCTGTCCTTGTTCGGGCATTTCAGCTTTAATTCCAACCAAACCCAAACGCTCATTCATTAAGTTCATTTGTGTTTCATCGCCATGTACTAAAAAAACTTTGTTACATCCATTTTGATTGGTTTGATAAATGTAATTATAAATTTCATCTCCATCAGGATGTGAGCTAAATATATCGGTACTTGCTATTTTTGCCAATACACGTTTGGTTCTATTTTTAATGCTAATAGTAGATTGTCCATTTAACAAACGATAACCGAAAGTTCCTTCTGCACAATAACCAGATATTAAAATAGTAGAATATGGATTCTCAATATTATTACTTACATGTTCTTGAATTCTACCACCTTCCACCATTCCCGCAGCTGAAATAATTACACAAGGTTCACTGTAATACATTAGGGCTTCGTGGTGTCTTGAATCTTCTAAATATTCAATATCGTTATGTTCCAATAAAGCTCCAAATTCCTTTTGAAATTGCGCAGCTTCTGGATTCAACAATTCTGCATGCTTTTCGTAAACATGGGTACTTCTAATGGCCAAAGGACTATCAACAAATATTTTAACATACGGAATTAATCCTTTACGTTTTAGTTGATGTATGGTAAAAACAATGGATTGCGTTCGTCCAACACTGAATGCTGGAATGATTAATCGGCCTCTTATATCAATACAAGTTGTAGTAATGTAATGTAGCATTTCCTCTTCTGCCGATTGAGTAATTTTATGTTTTCGTCCGCCATAAGTACATTCCGTTACCAAAGTATCAATGCCTGTTAAAATAGTAGCATCGTTAATAAGTTTAGAATTACTTCTCCCCAAATCACCAGTAAATCCAATGGTTTTACGTTTACCGTTTTCCTCCACTTCCATTTTTATAGAAGCAGCTCCCAACAAATGTCCAGCTTCTATTAAAGTAACTTTTGCTTCTTTGTTAATGGTAAATGATTCATTGAAATTAGCCAACACAAATTGGTTAACCGTATCTTTTACTTGTGAAGATAAATACAAAGGCTTTGAAACATTTCCTCGTTTGGTTTTCTTAGCAGTACCCAATGCTTTGCGGTATTCCATTAATTGTATATTGGCACTGTCGTATAGCAAAAACTCTGTTAGCTCGGCAGTAGCAGGCGTGCAAATAATGCTTCCTTTAAAGCCTTGGTGAACTAAACTGGGTAAATTTCCTGAGTGATCAATGTGTGCATGTGTTAAAATAACAGCATCAATATCAGCAGCGTTAAATGGAAAAATGTCTTCTTTATAAGTTGGATTGCGTTTTAATTCGTAATCCATTCCGCAATCAATAAGTATGTTATAACCGCTTTGTAAAGTAACAAGGTGCATGCTTCCCGTAACTTGTCGGGCGGCACCTAAAAAGGTAATTTTCATTAATTATATTAGTTCTTAGTTTTAAGTACAAAGTACTTCGTTGTTTGGTTGCAATTAAATAATAAAATATGACTTTAATGATGCATTTTTATAACAAATAACAAACAAAAAAGAAAAAGAGTTTTCTTTGATAAATAATTCTTCAAAAACTTAATAATCTCAAGCTAAAAACACTAATTTCGAACCTTGTAATCATGATAAAATAATGGAAACTCAAATACCAGCAAGTGAATTGATTTTAAATAGTGATGGCTCTATTTATCATTTACATTTAATGCCCGAAGATATTGCAAATACCATCATCTTTGTAGGCGATCAAGACAGGGTGCATGAAGTAAGTAAGTACTTTGACAAAATTGAAATCAAAAAACATAAACGTGAATTTTTTACGCATACTGGTTATGTTGGAAACAAAAGAATTTCGGTATTAAGTACTGGAATTGGCACCGATAATATTGACATTTGTATGAATGAAATAGATGCCTTGGTGAATGTGGATTTAACAAGCCGTGAAATCAAAAAAAATCATACTGCTTTGAATATCATTCGCATTGGAACTTCAGGTTCATTGCAATCAAATATTCCAGTAGATTCTGTAGTTGTTAGCGAAAAAGGTCTTGGTCTTGACAGCGTAATGCATTTTTATAACAGACAAGGAAATACCGAATTAGAACAATCAATAAAAGCGCAATTGGGTTATGAATTTCTGTATCCATATATTGAAAATGGAAGCACTGATTTAATCAATCAACTGAATCCAAATTATATCAAAGGAATTACTGCTACTTGTTGTGGATTTTATGCGCCACAAGGAAGATTTTTGAAAGCAAAAGGAATCAGTGATGACTTGATTAATAAACTAACAAATTTAAATGTTGGTGGCAAAAAGGTTACTAATTTTGAAATGGAAACCGCTGCTATTTATGGATTAGCAACTGTTTTAGGTCACCAGGCTGTTTCAGTAAATTGTATCATGGCTAATAGAATTGACAATGTTTTTAGTAAAAATCCAACTAAAATAATTGATGATACCATTAAAGATGTGCTAGCTTCGCTGTAATTTTAAATGTTGGATTTTGAATGATGGATTTTGAATGATGAAGTACCTACACATTGGTAAAGTATAAAAAAAACAACTTTGATTTCGCTGATAAGCGCAGAAAAACAAAATAAAATATTTGTGTAATCTGTGAAATCTGTGGCAAACAAATATAAAATTATGAAATACATTTATTCAATTACCATCTTGTTTTTATTTTCTTGCACTTCGGGCAATGAAGACGAAGTAAAGGCATTACTTAATACTAAACTAAAAAACTGTAACAAAGTAATCATAGAAGCTTATCAAAACCGAGATACATTTACAACTTTTACGCAAGATAAAAGTACCATCATTACTTTTAAAGAATTAATGAACGGCCGACAAGATAAAAAATTAGGATGTACGCCAAAAGGTGGATTGATATTTATGCAGAATGATTCTCTGCTTTTCACAGCAACCACTTCCAGCAATTGTACACAATACAAGTTAAACGGAAAAACATACCAAACCCGCATGACACTTAGAGCAGGCTTGCTAATAGAAGAAGTGACAGAACGATTAATTAAAGAAAGAAAAAAATGAAAATTTACGGAATAAAAAGCTGCGATACCATGAAAAAAGCTTTTACGTGGTTAAACAATCATGGTATTGAATACACATTCTTTGATTACAAAAAAGAAGTTCTATTGGAAGACAATTTCAACTATTGGCTTTCTAAAATAACCTTGGAACAAATTGTAAATAAGCAAGGAACTACCTATAAAAAATTGACTGATTCACAAAAAGCTGCCATTAAAAATCCGGATACAGCATTTGATATTATCAAAGTAAATACTTCTGTTATCAAACGTCCATTGATAGAAATAAACAACTCAGTTTATGTTGGATTCAATGAAACAACCTGGAATGAAATTTTTAAGTAAATATTCCTATTATTGCTTTGTCAAATGAATAACTATTCTATCGAAAATATTGCTTCAATTATCAATGGAACCATGCTTTTAAAAAGCAATGGAAATGATAAAATTGCGCATTTACTTTTTGATACTCGTAAAATAATTTTTGCAGAAACAAGTTTGTTTTTTGCTTTAAAAAGCAATAAAAATAACGGACATAAATACCTGAACGATGCCTATGGTGCAGGTATTAGAAACTTTATTGTTAGTGAAACAATGGATGTTTCTTTTTTTGCAAATGCAAATATTATATTGGTTGAAAACACACAAATTGCATTACAAAAATTAAGTACACATCACCGTAATTTATTTCATATTCCTGTAATTGGAATTACTGGTAGCAATGGAAAAACAATTGTAAAAGAATGGCTTTATCAATTGCTGAATCATCAGGTAAACATTTGTAAAAACCCTAAAAGTTATAACTCGCAAGTAGGAGTTCCATTAAGTGTTTGGCAATTAAATAATCAACATCAATTAGGGATTTTTGAAGCTGGAATTTCGGAACCGAACGAAATGCAAACGCTTGCTCAAATCATTCATCCAAGCATTGGTTTGTTTAATTATTTGGGACATGCGCACAGCGAAGGTTTTGCCAACGATAATGATAAGTTAAATGAAAAATTGCAGTTGTTTACAAATGTAAAAGAGTTGATTTATTGCGCTGATCAAAGTGAAGTTAAAAATGCCATTGACCATTTTGCTTCGCAACATTCAATCAATTTGTTTTCGTGGAGTAAACAAGGTGAAAAGTCACATTTCCAATTTAATGTTAGCGTTCAAAACAACTTTAGTGAAATTACATATAATCATTACAAAATAGTTATTCCATTTACCGATGAAGCCAGTATTTGGAATGCTTGTAGCTGTTTGGCATTGGTATTAATGGTGCATGATTTACAATTGTTTATATTTAATTTAGAAACAGTTTTAGCACAATTTAAAAACCTGCAAGCAGTTGAAATGCGCTTACAATTAAAAGAAGCC